>JAAZVW010000014.1 GCA_018623135.1 Pseudomonadota bacterium | reverse complement strand
TTTAGCTTGTATATTTTAGCGGCTTATCAGACAAAAAATGCGAAATCTTCTGAATCTGGCTTAAAATACTTTGTGTTGGGTTCTTTAGCTTCTGCTATTTTACTTTATGGTATGAGCTTGATGTACGGCATTACAGGTTCTACATCTTTTGAAAGTATTTCTGTTGCTTTGGTGAATATGCAGGGACAGCCTATTGCCGCACTTGCTGTGGTTTTGCTTATTGTTGGTTTGGCATTTAAAATTTCTGCGGCACCTTTCCATATGTGGACGCCAGATGTTTACCAAGGTGCGCCAACGCCTGTAACGGCATTTATGGCGACGGCGCCTAAGGTTGCTGCTTTTGGTTTGCTTATTCGTGTTATGTTGTTTGCATTGCCAAGTTATGAGTCTGATGTAAGCCAAATGTTGATGGTGCTTTCTGTTTTAACAATGGCAGTCGGTTCTTTAATGGCAATTGTGCAAGATGATATTAAACGTTTACTTGCGTATTCTTCTATCGCACATGTTGGTTTTATGCTTGTTGGTTTAGTTGCTGGCACTGCTGAGGCAATATCGGGTGTTTTATTTTACTTAAGTATTTATGTGATTATGACATTAGGTATTTTTGGTTGCCTGCTTATGTTGCGTCAAAAAGATATTTATCTAACAAAAATTTCTGACCTTAAGGGACTTTCTGCAAGTTGTCCAAGTTTGGCTATTGCCTTTTTGGTGCTTATGTTCTCTTTAGCAGGGGTGCCACCGCTTGCAGGATTTTTTGCTAAGCTTTATGTATTTGGCCCAGCGGTTGAAGCGGGTTATACATGGCTTGCTGTTGTAGGTGTCGTTTTAAGTGTGATTTCTGCTTACTACTGCCTACGCATTATTAAGGTGATTTACTTTGATGCCCCAGATGATAAATACAAGCCTGAAATGCCAACACTGTCTTTACAAGTTATGGCGACATCTGCAACGCTTGCAATTGTTGTGTTAGGTGTGTTTCATCAGCTGTTATTGGAAAAAACTCAGTTGGCTGTACAGTTTTTGTTTTAGGCAAATGAGTTTGAGGATTTAAATGACTTGGAATGATTCTGAGCTTAAGCTTTCGCCCCGCCCGATTTACCAAAAGGAAGTGACGTCTACTTCTGATTTGGCAAAGGAAGCGGGGCTTTCTGGTCTTTTACCTTTTACCTGTTATGTGGCAGATGTGCAAACTGAAGGTAGAGGTAGGCGAGGTAATCAGTGGAAAACGCTAGGTGAAAAAAGCCTTGCGTTTTCTTTTGTCGTTTATGAAGGTAGTTATGTTTTACCGCATGTTATTAGTCTTTCGTTAGTGAAAGTACTTCAGGAATATTTAGGTATAACGGCGCAGATTAAATGGCCGAATGATATTTTAATTGAGGGTAAAAAATGTGCGGGTATTTTGGTTGAATATTATAAAACAGAAAAGCCCTTTTATGTGGTTGGTATCGGCTTAAATATTTTTGCGCCAGAGAAACATGTTCAACAAGAGTTAGAAGCTGTAAACGGTGGCTACTTAGAAATGGTAGGAAAAGTTAAAATAAAAAGAGAAGAACTTTTATGCGCCTTATTAAAACAGTTAGCAGAAGACATTAAAATTTTGCATGCGGTAGGCTTTGTGGCATTTAAAGAAAGTTATTACAAATATTCTTCTACTTTAGGTAAAGAGATTGTTGCCCGTACCATGCATGCTGAAAAAAAAGGTATTGCACGTGAACTTACAGATAGAGGTAGCCTGATTTTGGAAACAGAACATGGTTTAGAGGAAATTTTGGCTGCTGAAACAATTATGGAAAAACACTTATGAGCTTGCCCCATAAACAGTATGTACTTACGATTGTAAGTGGTAATAGAGAGATGCTCTTTGGCTTGTTTATGGGAGATAAATTTTTAACGAGATGGCGG
Organism: Pseudomonadota bacterium; assembly: GCA_018623135.1. Classification (GTDB taxonomy): domain Bacteria; phylum Pseudomonadota; class Alphaproteobacteria; order UBA1280; family JAAZVW01; genus JAAZVW01. Next base: position 31,338 of record JAAZVW010000014.1, on the reverse strand, counting down.
CTGGAAAATAGAATAGGTCGTACTGTTGATGAGTATGCGTCTTGGTTTTTAAAAATGCTTAATAACCATGTGGTTGCACCTGCTGATATTAGAGAGGTTGTGATTGCAAATATGATTCCGCCTCTTGAACGTCCATTAATAAAGTTGTTTAAGGAATATTTTAATATTCGACCTCTTATGGTGGGTAAGGGGGTTAAAACGGGGCTGAATTTTTCGGTTGTTAAAGGTGAATTTTTAGCGGCAGACCGTGTTGCTAACTTGGTTGCAGCCTATAAAATGTATAAGGACGCTGTGATTGTGATTGATTTTGGGTTAATTACCAAAGTTGATGTTATTTCTGCGACGGGTGTTTATTTGGGAGGGAGTTTACTCCCTGGGGTTTTGTTAAGCTTAGATACTTGTGCAAATTTTGCGCCTTATATTCCGCAAGTAGGGTTTAAAGCAAAACCTGATGTTTTAGGGAATAATGCAGAAACTGCAGTGCAATCTGGTGCTTATTGGAGCACGGTGCATATGCTTAATAATATGATGACCCAAATACGTAACCAACATAAAATAACAGGCCCTGTAATTGGTACAGGCAGTTTTGCGCAAGAGCTTGTTGATGATGTGCATTTTGATGATATTAATAACGAGTTGACGCTGCTCGGGTTAAAAGAAATAGCGGAAAAACAATAGTTAGAGTAGATAAGAGTTTGTCAAAGCCTTGTACTTTTGGGGCTTTGTGTCTATACTTCAGGCTCAATATGATAGAAAAGGTTTAAGAAAAGCAGATGGCTAAAAAAGAATTTTCAGCAATTCCGTTGGGTGGTGTGGGTGAAATTGGCGCCTTAAATATGATGGCGTATGAGTGCGATGGCGATATGATTTTGGTGGATGCGGGCGTATCTTTCCCAGATGATTGGTGCCCAGGCGCAGATATGGTGATCCCAGATATTACTTATGTGCTGGATAATATTGATAGATTAAAAGCCATCTTTATTACACATGTGCATTTAGACCATGTTGGTGCTTTGCAGTATTTATGGGAAGAGATGCCCGTGCCTGTATATTGCACAGGGTTTGCAAAGTTATTTATTAAAGACCAAGTAAGCCAAACATTAGGCAATGATTTACCTAATGATATTATTGCTGTTGATGCAGGTGAAAAGGTGAAGTTAGGTGCTTTTGAGCTAGAATTTGCACGTGTGGTGCATTCTGTACCTGAAACATCGGGTTTATTTATCCGTACAGCATATGGCAATGTGTTCCATACAGGGGATTATAAGTTTGATGATAACCCTGAAATTCCTGAAGATAAGTACGATACAGAACATTTAGAAGCTTTGGCTAAAGAAGGTGTGATGGCGTTACTTTCGGATTCTACAAATGTATTTGCAGACGGTCATACAAAATCAGACACTGAACTTGCTGAAAGTTTAGAAAAAATGATTGTTGAATGTAAAGGCCGCGTTGTATTAACAACCTTTGCATCTAACATGGGGCGTGTGCGCTTAGCGATGCGTCTTGCTGAAAAGACAGGTCGTAAAGTTGCTGTTTTAGGTCATTCTCTTAAAAAGATGATTCGTTACTCTAAAGAGTGCGGTTACTTAAGCAAAGAGTTGACAAAAAATATTATAGATATTGAAGAAGCCCATAAATTAGAGGATGCTTCTGTTATGGTACTTATTACAGGTTCTCAAGGGGAGCCGCGTGCGGCACTAGCGCGTATTTCACGTGGGGAGCACCCGTTATGTGAAGCAAAACCTACAGATACCTTTATTTTATCTTCTCTTATTGTGCCGGGTAATGAGCTTGCGGTTAACCGTGTTGCCAACCGTTTGGCTAAATTAGGTGCACGCGTAGTTTCTAAAAATGATGGTTTTGTACATATTTCTGGCCATGGTTATGTTGAAGATCTTAAGCGTATGTATCAGCTTATGAAGCCTGATCTTGTGATACCAGTGCATGGTGAGTACCAGCACTTTGTGCGTAATTGCCAAGTAGCACGAGATGCTGGTGTAAAGCAAACGGCTATTTTGGAAAATGGTGATAAAATTATTTTTTCTGATGAGTTTGATATTAAGAAAGATTATGCACCAACGGGTAGACATTATGTAGATGGCTTAAATATTGTTGATGAAGACCAGTTTATATTTTCTGAACGCCGTAAACTTGCCCAAACAGGTGCTGCTTTTGTAACTGTGCCAGTTGAAGAAGCAACAGGCCATATTATTGGTAGACCTATTGTTAAAACAAAAGGTTTATTGGATGAATCTTTACAGGCTGATTTGGTGGATCAAGTGGCAGACCAAGCGTTACTTGCTTTAATAAAAGGCTTTGATAATAAAAAAATTACAGACCCCCGTAAGGCTGAAGAAATGATGCGTATTGCGGTAAGAAATGCTTTTGAAAGAGAGCGTGGACGCAAGCCAATTACCATTGCGACAGTAATGATGGTGTAAATGAGTGACAGGGCTTGAAAAACTGCATGTAATACATATATTTGCCCTTGACGTTACAAATAAGTCTGTTATTATGCGCTAAACCGTTACATCTCTGTAGTTGATTGGCAGTTAATTAAACAGAGAATGATAAAGAGAGTAAAAAGATGAACTTGACAACAAGTACAAAACCAGCAGAAGTGACACGCGATTGGTACGTAGTTGACGCTACGGGTCTACCATTAGGTCGTTTGGCTTCTGAAATTGCACTACGTTTGCGTGGTAAACATAAGCCTTCTTACACACCACACGTTGACTGTGGCGATAACATTGTTGTTATCAACGCTAAAGATGTATATCTTTCAGGCAACAAAATGGATCCTAAGACAGGTTTAACTCACTACTGGCATACAAACCACCCAGGTGGTTTGAAATCGATCACTGCAGGTAAAGAACTTGCTGGTCGTTTCCCAGAACGCGTTCTTGAACGTGCTGTTAAGCGTATGATGCCTAAAAACAAATTAGGTCGTCACATGTATGGTAAGCTTCATGTATTTGCAGGCACAGAGCACAACAAACAGGCTCAAAAACCTCAAACACTTGACCTTGCTTCAGTTGTTAACAAGAAACGCTAAGGGAGAGTATGCAAATGAGTATCGCTCAAAACATTAAAGCAGCAGACAAAAAAGCTGGTCGCTACGCAGCAACTGGTAAACGTAAAGATTCTGTTGCACGTGTACGCTTAACTAAGGGTACAGGTAAAATCACGATCAACGGTCGTGAAATGTCAGCTTACTTTGGTCGTGAAGTACTTCGTATGCTTGTAACACATCCTTTCAAAGCTATTGAAATGGAAGGCAAGTTTGACGTTGTAGCACGTTGCCACGGTGGTGGTCTATCTGGCCAAGCTGGTGCAATGCGTCACGGTATTTCTAAAGCACTTGTTGAGTATGACGAAGCTAACCGTACAGAACTTAAGAAACTTGGCTTCTTAACACGTGACTCACGTGTGGTAGAATCTAAGAAATACGGTCACCGTAAAGCACGTCGTTCTCCACAATTCTCTAAACGTTAATTCGTTTACAGAAATACGACTTACTCAAAAAGCTCAGCATTATGCTGGGCTTTTTTTTATGTGTTTGTTATACTGTGCTTGTCTTACTGATCTTACATTTCATGAAAAGAAAGCCTAAATAGAAATGACTCAACTTATTATTTTTGATTGTGATGGAACGCTTGTTGATTCTGAGCCGTTGCATCTTAAAGCAACTTTTGAAAGCCTTAAAGATTTGGGCAAAGACCCTGATAAAGTAGCACATTTTGTTGGTACGGGGCTTTCTATGGAAAATCTTCAAAAAGAATTTGAGGCTGTATATGGTGAAAGTTTGACAGATCACTTTGTACCCCTCGTGAATAAAAAATATATAGAATTTTTAACTGAGATTGAGCCTGCTAAGGGTGTTGAAATCGCTTTGAATAATTTAATGCATGTTCATAAATGCGTGGCTTCTAATGGTGAATTACCCAATGTTCAGAAATCTATAACTGGGGCAGGGATTGCACAGCATTTTAATATAGAGCATGTGTTTTCAGCTCAAATGGTTGAGAGTGCAAAACCAGCGCCAGATTTATTTTTACACGCTTTAAGTGCTTTTAATGTTGCGCCTGAAGATGCTGTTGTGCTTGAAGATACAAAAACGGGTGTATTGGCTGCAAAAGCAGCGGGAATTCCTGTTATTGGTTTTGCTGGCGCAAGTCACTCTGATTCTGATGAATATGTGCAGATGTTACGTGATGCGGGTGCGGATATTGTGATTCGTGATATGGCTGAGTTACCAAGCATTATCCAGGGGTAACTTATAAAATGGCAGAAAATGGATTGTTTTTAGCATCTTCTTTTGTTTTGTTTGAAAAAGGGGATGAGATTTTACTACTTTTGCGTAAAAACACAGGCTATATGGATGGTTTTTATGGTTTACCAGCAGGGCATATCGATAAAGGTGAAACACCTATTGAAACTGCGATACGTGAAGCCAAAGAAGAGGTTGATATAGACCTGATTGCGGCGGATTTATCTTTAATAGATATTGTACAGGCCGATGCTGTGTATGAAAAAAATGTTGATTATTTTAACTTCTTTTTTAAAGCATCAAAATGGCAGGGTGAGCCCAAAAATATGGAACCTAATAAGTGTGCGGAGCTTGTTTGGGCAAATGTAAACAATTTACCTGATAATTTGTTGGAGCATGTACGTCTTATCTTGCAAAATAGGAAGAATTCACCTACAATTCTTGCCACCGAACAGGTAAGAAATAGAAATACCAATTCTTAAGGCATACCCGGTTTATGTATACGATTATTTTTATGAACAAAGACGATGTGACAAGCAGGCCAAAAAGCTTAAGCTTACCTAAAATTATGCTTGTTTTGTTTGTTCTGTTGATTGTTTTAATGCCTATTGGTGCGTTTGTTTATGGTTGGCAATATTTTCAATCTGCTGATTTAAATCAATCTAAAAAAGAATTCCAGAAGCTTACAATCGAATCTGGTAAAAAAGATGGCCGAATTGATGAGCTTATTCAGGAAACAGTAGATCTGAAAACAGAATATGAAAAAGTAGCTGCGGAAAAAGCACAGGCGGAAGCGCGTGTTTCTATTGCGGAAAACTCTCGTGCTAAAGTTCTCGAAAAAATGGAAGAACTTGAGGAAGAAATTTTCGGCTTAAGAGGTCAGCTTGCAATGTATGAAGGCTTCTTCCAGCCCAATAAAGAGAAACTGCCGGTGCAATGCTTTAACATTAATGTAAGCCAAAGTGCGAATAAGCTATGGTATGGTGTGAGTTTCTTGAAGGCGAATAAAAATGATAAAGATTTAGCTAAGCTACGGGTTGAGTTTCATGTAAGAACGGGGTCTCGCGCTTTAAGTTTAGAAGATGAAGAGTTGCCGCAGTCTGACCGTGTACGTAATATTCAGTTTAAAAATAGTTACCGCATGAAAGGTTCTATGGCTCTTAAACGCAAAAAAACAAAAGGTGGCTTGCGTATGTTTGAGATTAGAGCGTATAATGAAAAAGATGAGCTCATGAGCTACTGTTGGAAGTCGTTCTAACATATCTGATAAAAAGTTTACATTAAGGATTTAACCATATGTTTTTTGGAAAAAAGAAAAAAACAACAGATTTTACACCCGTTGAGCGTGGTGTAGGCGGACACACTCTTATTGCATCAAGCGTGAGCATAACCGGTGATGTACGTTTTTCTGGCACGTTGCGTGTGGATGGTAAAATTGATGGTAAAATTTCTGTACTAGAAGGTGAAACAGGTACTGTAGTATTGAGCCGTGGTAGTGTTATAAATGGACCGATTCATACAACAAATCTTATTGTAGATGGCAATGTAAACGGTAATGTAAATGTGTTGGAGCGTGTGGATTGCAGATCTAATGCACGTATTAATGGTCATGTAAAATATGGCATGATTAATATATCTGAAGGTGCACTTATTGAAGGGCGTTGTACGCAACGTGCAGAAGTGGAACAGAGCCGTGCGCGTGAGGCTTCTCACTCTTCTGATGAAGTGCTTTCTGTTGCAGATTTCTTAAGAAAAGAATAAAAAAATAAAGGTAAAAACATAGCCTTTTTAAAGGGTTATTAAGCTTGTCTTAAAAAAGTTAAAAAAAGTTGCTTTTTTAGTGTTGACATTTAAACAATAATCCTTATTATACCCATTACCTGAGGCGCTGATGGCGCTGAAGAGCAAACGGAGGGTCGTTAGCTCAGTTGGTAGAGCAGTTGACTTTTAATCAATTGGTCATAGGTTCAAATCCTATACGACCCACCATCGAAAAGCCCAGACAATAGTCTGGGCTTTTTGCATATTTTCTCTTTATTTTATATTCTCATATTTATTTTAAGGTTTTTGTTGACCTTTTTGAGGAAGGCGTTATATTGAAGCTCCACTTAACATACCGTTAATTCATTTACCCTTAAATATATAGGTGTTTTTTATGCCAATAACCGTTGAAAAAGTTATTTCACGTGCGGATGTTGCTTTTGATGTTTGGCCACAAACTGTAACTGCAAAAACCGTTTTTCTGGAAGCTTGTAAAAGTAAAACAGAAAAAGAAATTGAAGATTTACGACATGCACGTGCTAAATCTATCCATGCGCCAATGATTGGGCTGCTCTGTAGCCTTAACAAGCCTTATGGTGTATATGCGGCGGCTGCGTGGTATATTTACTCTGGAGGCTCGCCAGAGCAGGAGCATGCACGCCAAAAGCTTTTGTTAGGGCATTTGCGTCTGTTGACAGGTTTGCCGACACAGGCGGAGCTTTCATTCCATACCACATTAAAGGCTTATTGTGAGGCATTAAAAACGCCTTATTTAAAAAAAGAATTTGAGACGGCGATTATTCAGCAGTCTTTATAATCGATAAAAAAGAAAGGTGCCTTAGGGTGCCTTTTTTATGTTCATCATACTTAAGCCATCAGTCAAAGTGGGGTTATCTCGTAAAATAAGTATAATTGGCTATTTTTGTTTGTTTTTTGTCGCAGGTTGTTTGCAAAATATAAAGTATATAAAAATAGATAAAAAAGGATAGCAATATGGATGTGCTAGAACAGCTATTGGCGTCTTTTAATATGATGACCTTGTTAATTGTGATTGCAATCTGGTTTTGTGCCTCGGTTTATTTGATGTATTGGGCAATTCGTAAAATGATTGAACGTGTTGAGACTCCCGATGAAACAGAAAACCATAACTGGCGTATGAGCCGTATTAACGATTATTGGAATTAAAAAGAATCTTTAAAACGTTGACCTAAGACTAAGCTTGCCTATATCATTTAAAGGTGGGTATGTTTACGAGCCTATGAGAAAAAGAATAAATTTAAAAGAATTTTGAGGAATCTTCAAATGTCAGCTGAAATTAAAGTAGAAACACAAAATGTGACCCTTAAAGTAATGAAAGGCTCTGAAGGCCCAGATGTGCTAGATGTGCGTAGTTTATATAAAGATACGGGTATGTTTACTTTTGACCCTGGGTTTATGTCTACAGCTTCTTGTGAATCTGCCATTACATATATTGATGGTGATAAGGGTATTTTGCGTTACCGTGGTTACCCAATTGAGCAATTGGCGGAGCAGGCATCTTTTGAAGAAGTGTGCTACCTATTGTTACATGGTGAATTGCCAACGAAAAAAGAATTTGAAGAATTTACAAAAATTATTAACCAACACACAATGGTAAATGAGCAACTGAAGAACTTTTTTAACGGCTTCCGCCGTGATGCACACCCTATGGCTATTATGTGCGGTGTTGTTGGCGCTCTTTCTGCTTTTTATCATGATTCGTTAGATATTAATGATGCACGTCAGCGCGAAATTGCGGCTTTCCGCCTTATTGCTAAAGTGCCAACAATTGCGGCTATGGCGTATAAATACTCTGTAGGTCAGCCTTTTGCTTACCCACGTAATGATTATAATTTGGCTGAAAACTTTTTACATATGATGTTCTCTACACCTTGTGAAGACTATAAAGTAAGCCCAACACTTGCTAAGGCGATGGATCGTATCTTTACATTACATGCTGACCACGAACAAAATGCGTCAACATCTACAGTGCGTTTAGCAGGTTCTTCTGGTGCAAATCCATTTGCTTGTATTGCCGCTGGTATTGCCTCTTTGTGGGGGCCTGCACATGGTGGTGCTAACCAAGCTGTGCTAGAAATGTTAGAAGAAATCGGTTCGGTTGATAACATTCCTGCTTACATTGAAAATGTGAAAGATAAAGAAAATCCAACACGTTTAATGGGCTTTGGTCATCGTGTTTATAAAAACTTTGATCCACGTGCTAAAATTATGCGTGATACATGCCATGAAGTACTTAAAGAGCTTGGCGTTGAAGACCCTATGCTTGATGTGGCGATGGAACTTGAGCGTATTGCGCTTGAAGACCCTTACTTTGTAGAGCGCAAGCTATACCCTAACGTAGACTTCTACTCTGGTATTATTATGCGTGCTATGGGTATTCCGACAAATATGTTTACAGTTATTTTTGCGTTATCACGTACAATTGGTTGGACATCTCATTGGGCAGAAATGATTGCTGATGATGCACAAAAAATTGGTCGTCCGCGTCAGCTTTATGTGGGCGCAACAGAACGTGATTATGTGGATATTGCTAAACGCAAATAAATGTGTTCTGTTAAAAAACGAAAAAGCCCTGCAAATGCAGGGCTTTTTTTGTGCTTAAGTTGCGCTTTATATAAGGGCTGTGGTGGAGCTGAAATCACAATGTGCTAAAAGTAGATTGTGAACATCGGCTGGGGCAGAGTGCATGCAAATGATAAAGAGTTTATCAAAAGCTGATTTGTTGGCTTTTTCGATGAGGGCTTTTAGCTCGTTATCGGTTAGTTTTTTCAGTAAATATTCAAACTGGAATTGATACTGGGCTTGTGAAAGAGGGCGAAGCTCATCTTCTTCTAAAGCGCAGCGGCTGAAGATGAGTTGGCTTGCAAAGAAATAGATGAATTCATCTTTTTTCATGAATTTATCTATGTCGGGGTTAGGGGGCAATTTATTAGGCAGAGCCATAAATAGCAGGCTCATACTTAAAAGAGCATTTTGCGGATTTTGAAGCAAATAGTTAAGCAAGCGTGCGTATGGCACAGCGGCTTCTACATCTTTTCCGGACACTATCATTGGGTCAATGATTTGTTTTTGAAAGAGGGCAATAACAGAAACTGTATTCTGATGATCGGATTTAGCGCAGAGAAAATCTCTTAATGCTGTTTTAACAACACCAATATTTTTACGGGTGTGTTTATTGGATAAAATGCGCAGGCTATAGTTAGTAAAGCGGATAGGGGCATTGCTCATAAAATATGAACTCCATAAACCGAAAGGGGAAGTGCTGAAATTTTACAACAAAGCTGCGGTTGTGCAAGTGTTTTATATAAAAAAATAAGGGAAGTTTTATACTTCCCTTATTTTACAGTTTGTTAGGCAACTTCTTCTGTTTTTATGAGCATGTTATTTTCTGTAAGCCATGCTTTGAAGCTTTCTTGTGCACGGGCGCAATAGGCTTCTTTACGTTGCTTCTTATGAACCTCTAGCATTGGCGGAAGTAGACTAAAGTTCACATTCATCGGTTGGAATGTTTTGGCATCCGCACCGCCTGTAATATGTGTAATAAGAGCACCAAGCATTGTTGTATTTGGCGGAAGCACAAAAGATTCGCCAGCAAGTTCAGCTGCTGTAATAAGGCCGGCAAGGCAGCCCATAGCTGTAGATTCTACATAGCCTTCTACGCCAGATACTTGACCTGCAAAACGAATGTTTGCGTGGCCTTTAAGAGTAAGATCTGCATTTAAGAGTTCTGGTGAATTAATAAAGGTGTTTTTATGGAGCACACCAAAGCGCACAATTTCTGCTTCTTCTAAGCCAGGGATTGTGGCGAATATACGTTTTTGATCGCCCCATTTCATGCGTGTTTGAAAGCCAACCATGTTATACATTGTGCCAAGTTTGTTTTCTTTACGTAGTTGTACAACAGCGTATGGTTTTTCATCCATATGAGGGCATGTAAGACCAACGGGTTTAAGAGGCCCGAAGCGTAGCGTTTCATCGCCACGTTCAATCATAACTTCGATAGGTAGGCAGGCTTCAAAGTATGGAACTTCTGCATCTTCTGGGTTATGTGCTTGTGCTTGCTCTGCCTCTTTAATAGCGTTTATAAAACTGTAGTACTGTTCTTTTGTCATTGGGCAGTTTAGATAATCTGTACCTTCGCCTTTATCATAACGGCTTTGGAACCAAGCTTTAGACATATCAATTGTGCTGGCATCAACAATAGGGGCAACAGCATCAAAAAATGAGATACGTTCTTTACCTGTTAGCTTTTCAATTTCTGCAGCTAATTTAGAAGAGGTAAGAGGGCCTGTTGCGACAATAATAGGTTCATCAGTTTGAGGGAGTTCTGTTACTTCGCCACGGATAATTTCTACATTGGGCATTTGGGTAAGTGTTTGGGTAATTTGGTCGGCAAAAAGTTCACGATCCATGGCTAAGGCGCCGCCTGCTGGTACGGCGTTTGTATCTGCCGACTTCATGATAAGAGAATCTAGCTGACGAAGCTCACGGTGCAAATTAGCCACTGCATTACGGCTTTCATCTGTACCACGGAAAGAGTTAGAGCATACAAGTTCTGCTAATTTATCTGTTTTATGAACGGCTGTTTTTTCGACACCACGCATTTCATATATTTTAACATTATAGCCACGTTTTGCCAGTTGCCATGCGCATTCTGAACCTGCAAGGCCACCGCCGATAATATGAACTTGTTTCATTTTAATGAATTCTCCTTTTATAAGCTGTTTGGCTATATTGTCTTAAACTCAAGATTTTTCAAGATGTTTTTTACTTTTTTCTACCCTTTTATGTTAGCATTTTTACGCATTTTAAAATAATAACTCATTTAGGGGACAAATGATGGCTTTTGACTTAAGTACAATGTATATGTTGGTAGGCTTTTTGCTTGCAGCTTATGCGGTTGTGGCGAATGATTCTGTACAGACATTAGGTACGTTTATAGCGTCACAAAAATCACGTGTGAAATGGTATTGGCTGTGGCTTGCGGCTTCTGTTGTTTTGGTGCTGACTTTGGGTATGGGTTGGTATGAAAACGGCGGTGATATTGCGCATGGTAGGTTAGATAAGATACCGCGCCCAGAAGTATTTGAATGGTACCATATGGTTGCGCCACTTGGTTTGTTGTTTTTAACACGCTTTGGGTTACCTGTTTCTACGACATTTTTAGTGCTTTCTGTTTTTGCATCCGATGTTGTGCTTGAGAAGATGGTGCTTAAATCAATGATGGGATATGCAGTTGCAGCAGCTGCAGCCTTTGTGATTTGGTTTTTAATATCAAGGCTGTTAAATGAACACAAAAAAGTGACCAATCCGAAAGAAGAAAAATTTTGGCGTATTGCCCAGTGGTTCGCAACTGGCTTTTTATGGTCGAGCTGGTTAGCGCATGATATGGCAAATATTGCAGTTTACTTGCCGCGTGAACTTTCTGTAACAGAATTTGTGCTTACGGTTTCTGTTTTGGTTGCGGGTTTAGGTTATGTATTTGCCACTCAGGGCGGTAAAATACAAGAAATTGTTCTTTCTAAAAGCGGTACGCGCTATATAAGATCTGCAACGATTATTGATATTATTTATGCCTTTATTTTATGGTTCTTTAAAGAATACAACAATATACCAATGAGTACGACTTGGGTGTTTGTAGGTTTACTTTGTGGGCGTGAGTTGGCGGTGTATCATTTACATGATGCGAATAAACGACTTAAATCTATCTTCCCACTCTTATTAAAAGATTTGTTTAAGGTATTTGTTGGTTTGGCTGTTTCTGTTGCTTTGGCTTTATTGGTAGCAGGCGCTAAATAGTAAGTATCTTTTAAAATTTTCTTAAAGGTGTCAGTTATTTATGCACTCTTACTTTTGTAGGGGTGCATAATTTATATGTGAAGGGGTTAAGAGCTTCGGTTAGGTTGCTTTTTACTTTATTTGAAGAGTTAGCATAACGAGCGCATATGGGGGTATGCAGTGTTAGCTCACAAATGGTAGCAAAAAGCAACTTAGGAGCTCTTTACTTATGTTTAAGGTAAGGGGGCTTTTTTTGTTTTTAGTAGGGGCTAAAATAAAGAAAGCTTAAATTTTTTAAGAAAGGTGTGAAGGTTTTTAAGTTATGGCAGAATCTACACTGTTTGCAATAGAAGTTCCGGTACCAGCGGCACTTGTTAAACGTAAAAAATTTAAGGGTAAAAAACTTTCTGTAAAGTGGTATGCATCTAATGATGTAGAAGTGACAACTTATCTTGCACAAAATGCCACAGAGCTTATGGCTGTATTACCAAATACAGAAGAAATAGAACAAGCTAAAACAAAAGAAGAACAAGAAGCGATGAGGGAGATGTCTAACCCTAAAAATTGGCAGCTTGTTGATATTAAAACCTTAAGTAAACTCCCATTTATGAATGAAGTTAAAAACTATACGCAAATGGCGCAATATGGCCGCGGTATTATGCAGCAATTAGCGCATGGCGAAGTGCCGCTTACAAATGTAAAAGGGCTTGCTTTTGTAACGGCTAAGCATTTTTTACAGCAGTATATTATTGAACCTATGAAAGTATTAAAAGTGGCATTAAATGTTGCTAAAGGTGATTCTAAAGATTTAACAGAAGCGCAAACAAAAATACTTTCTGAAAATGATGATATGAAAGAGCGCTTAAGAGAAGAAATGCGAAAAGGTAAAGATTATTCTGAAGCTGTTGCCTTTGTGATGAAAGAAAAGGAGAAAGAGCTAGAGCACAGCCATATGCGTGCTTAGCTTTAGTTTTTGAAATTAACAAGTTAAATATAAAAAAACCGCAGCTTATAAGCTGCGGTTTTTTTGTCTTCGTTATTGTGTTTTAAGGACAGAGGCTTGCAAAGCCCCTGTGATTTCTGCCAACTTAGCATCGTCCACATTAAAAATGTGCAGATGCCAGTGCCCTTTGGGTACAAAGCCTGGGGGGAGACGCCCCATAGCGCCGATACGTACAACAGGCTCTTTGCCGATGTACTTTTCTGGTTTTACAATTCGGAATTGACAGTCATACATAGCATGACAGTCTTCAGGCACATCTTTATCCACAAAGAGTTGGCTTAATACGTTGCCAATTTTTTTGTGGATTTTATGAGCTCCAATATTTGTATTGAAACCCAAGTATGGGCACTGTAGATAGGCGTATGCTACCATTTGGGTATCCTTACTGTTCTGCGAACAGAATTGTTGTATAGGATTTACCTGAAATTTCACTGAGCACGCCTTGGTGTACATGAAACATATACACAAAAACCTGCTCATCAGAGAAGTCTACCGTATAGGGTGTTTGCCCCATATTGATATATTTCGCCTCTGGCGGATTTTCTTTAAACTCATTAGGGTTGAGGTTTTGATCAACCCCAACGGAGAACAGAGCTGAAAATTGACAGCTCAAATCCTCGTTTATAAGAGTTTTCTGGAGGTAGGCCTTAATCATTTGATTGAGGTCAGTGCCCTCATTGAGAGGGAATTGTCCGCCAGTGATTTGACGTACTGGCATTGAAAATTTCAGATAACTGATAGGGTTTTGATTGGACACGAAGTCCTCCTTAAAAAAGGGAAGTGAATGAAAGTATCTCTATAATAGTATACATTGCTTGAAATACAAGGGCATGCACGTAAAAAAACACTCTAAAGATGTACTTTAGAGTGTTTTTTAATATATTTCCGTTAATTAACCGTTGTTTTGTGGAGTTGACCACAATGGGCGATCAGTTTAAAACAACTACCAATTTTGACAGTGTTTGTTTTCCCTTCGTATTCTGCGCTTAAGTATTGTACTTTGCGCAAAATATTAAGAGTCTTGTCCTCAAAAAGCATACGCTCTTTTTGAGATTGCCCTTCTGGCGCAACAAAGCTAATCCAGATGCTGGTGCTAGCTTCATCCATCTTCAGGATTTTGGATGCACCCTGAATGTTGGTCAAGGCAATAATTTGCTTGCCCTGATGCTGTGGCTGGTTGTTATGCTCAATAACCATAGTTTCCAGAATATCTTGTTCTTCAGCCTGGGCTTGTGCCGCAGAAATAATGCGGCCTGCCCATGTTATGGGGTCTTCCATAATAATTTGGTACGTATAAACCCGGTTATCGGATGCGATGGTCGGGTTGCTTTTTTGCTCTTTTCGAGCGTTGAAGTTATGGGTAGCTGCTGCTTGGTTCATAACTTTCTCCAAAAGGTACGTTGTGGGTTCAATATATGAGTATATGTTAATATTTTTCGGTATACAATATTGGAATGTCATTTTTTACTAAATTTTTTTTAAACGTTTAAAAAAATGATCTTTCTCTTGCTCAGTGATACAGAGTACAAAATCATTTAACCCCCATGGGTTTCTTTCTATACCTTCAAAAAGATTAAGGCTTATTTCTGTGATTTCTTCTTGTGTTTCTAAATTATAGAGTTTGAGCCCAGAGTCTTTAAGAACAGCCCAAGAGCCTGCAAAATCCCAAATTTTATTTTTGAATATAGTTGCTTTGCCCCAGCCTTTACACATCCACATAAGATGAAAGCAATGTGCTCCAAAATTACGAGAAGGATGGATATCGGTTTTATAATTCTTCCAGAAACCAGCTGATGTGTACATAAATTGATTACCGTTGAGGTCTATTTGAACTGGGTTAAGTTGGTAGTGTTGCTCAGAATCTGTAAAGGGAAGGGTGACAAGAAATGATTTTTGTCCATCATTCCAATATAATTCACCAAAAGCGGGGAAGTAAACAGCACCCATATAGGGTTTTTTGTTTTTAAAGATGCCAATGGTCACGGCATAAAAAGGTGTGCCCATTACAAGGTCTCTTGTCGCATCTACAGGGTCTATAGCCCAAATATATTCGGGCGTATTTAAAAAAGTATCTGTAAAATAGAGGCTATTTTTTTTATCTTCTTCATCTATAAGCAAATGGTTACCTGTTTCTATAAGAGGTTTGAGGCTTTGCTGAGCGTATTCTGAAATAGCAATATCTGCCTGCGTAATAGGTGATTGCCCTATAGGGTTAAGTTGTTGAATACCTTCTTGTTGGGATTCTTTAATAATCTCTCCGGCTTTGCGAGTGATATCTAGAAGTTTTGAAATAAGTTCTTGTTCCATAAGAAGGTGCCTTTAATCTTTTATTTATATATTTTGTTAAAGGGTAACATAAAAAAACACCCGAACGGGTGTTTTCTTTTTTATAGATAAAGAGCGTCTACAATAAAATATATAATTAAATAGTGTGTTAAATGGTGCAGCATTTGGTCGGTACCAAAGGCCCACCAAAATTTAGCACCTTCTTCCATTTTAAAGCGGCCGCCTAGTTTAGGGTGTGCCTTAATACGGTCTATAGAAAAATGCACAGCGATATCTAAAACACACAGATACCAAAGCTTTGGCGCAAAAATAAGCAGTAAAATAAGGGTAAGTAATGCGTGCACAGAAGCATGAGCAAATAAAGGTTTTAACCAGCCTTTTTTACGGTATTTACCAACAACCATCCAGTGTGTTTGGAAGAAGTAATCTGCCAGTACATGCTTAATTTGGAAGGCAATAAATAAAATAAAAAGCTGTTGGATGAGTTGTATATCTGACATGTGTGACTCTTAATTTTTTAGTAATGACCATATTGTTTATTTTGTATTATGTTGTAGAGCATACATAAAGTTACACAAAATTTCATCAACTTTTTGAAATTTTAAGATATACTGATGAGGTATAACCATTTTGTAAGCCCAATATTAAACAATATATATAATAAATAGTCTAATTATGAATTTAATATATACAACCTTTGCGAATGAGCAAGATGCTAGAGAAATAGCTAAACATTTGTTAACAGAAAAACTTATAGGCTGTGTGCATATATTGCCTATGGGATCTTCTATTTATGTATGGGAAGGTGATATTGTTGAGGAAGCAGAAGTTGTTGCTTTTTTTAAGACGACAGATGAGAAAACCCAAAAAGCGATTGATCGTATAGAAAAATTACATAATTATGCTACAGCATGCGTGCTTGCATTTAATGCTGAAAAGGTATCGAACGATTATAATAGCTGGTTGGAAGCTGTGCTTAATCTTTAATTAAACCCAAATAACAAAAATAAAATAAAGAGCTTTATATGTTTACGGATAGTCAGTCTTTTATTATTAGTATGGTCGCTGTTTCTGTAATGGTGATTGCCACAATTCTTATCCACTATGAAGCTATGTGGTTAATTAGTAAAAGGTTGATGAAGATAAAAGCCTTATCGCATAGATACTTAATGCTATATTCTGTTTTAGGTTTGTTTGCTGCACATACGGCCGAGGTTTGGGTGTATGCTTTTGGTTATTGGTTTTTAATAGATGTTTTACACATAGGTTCTTTATACGGAGAATTTAGTGGTAGCGCTATTCATTCTTATATTTATTATTCTATTGTTAGTTATACATCTTTAGGTTTGGGGGATGTTTTCCCGAGTGAGCATTTAAGATTAATAACAGGTGTAGAGGCTTTAAATGGGTTATTACTAATTGCCTGGAGCGGCGCTTATACATGGTTGATTATTACTGAATTAGGTAGAGCACGCTTTAAAAAGCATTTTGGTACTGATTTTTTTGATAAACCATAACTTAAGCTAGCTGTTTTGATTTAACCTAGCCTAACCTTCATTTCTATCGTTATTAAAATAAAAAAGTTTGCGTGCTAAATCTGTGGGGCAATGCTTGATTTTACCGATGTATTGATTAAGACGACGCATGACAATTTCTTTATTTTGTGCATTTTCGTTGCAGGCAATACGTACATCTTCTTCAAAACTATGGAATCTTTGATGTAAATCTTGTGCGACATACTGAATAATAAGAAAGGCAAGGTTGGGGTCGTTTTTTTGCATATCTAAAAAGTTTTTTTGTGAGAGGCTCATGTAGGTTACATCTGAATGAGCAACAACGGCGGCAGAACGCTGGTTTATATTTAATAAAGCACCTTCACCAAGAAAAATAGGAGCTTGAAGTGTTGCTGTATTTAAGCAAAGCTCTTCATCTCCAACTTGTGTTTTTTCGTAAATAGAGCAACCGCCAGTTAAAATAAAATACATACGGTCTGTAGGGTCATCAAGGCTTATAATAACAGTACCTTTAGCGGCAGAACCTGTTTGTAGGTAGGATTCTAACCTAAGGCCATCTTGATGACTTAAACGACTAAAAAAATTTGATGCGACACTAGGCATTGTTCGGCTTACCTTACTTACTATTAAATATTAAATTCGTATTCTTTCAGTCTATAGACTTAATAACTATCAAATAATTTTTTTGCGAGAGTTGGAGGACACACTTTTACTTTACCTAAGTAGTTTTGCATACGTTTTACAATGGCTTCTGGTGTTGGTGCGCCTGTTACGCAAGCTTCTCGCACACGCTCACCTAAATGTTGCTGCCTTTGATTTAAAGTAATGCAGAGTTTTTGTAAAATTGTAATAGCAAGGTCTGGGTCATCATCCTTCATGCGCTCAAATGCAGCAAGGCTTAAGGTCATGGCTGTTACATTTTCTTTAACCACTACAGTGGCGGAGCGTTTTTGAATACCAACAATGCCACTTTCACCGGCCATAAAAGGGGCTTGTAGAGTTGCTAGGTGCAGGCATAAAGTTGTGTCTGCTACTTTTATTTTTTCGTACACATCGCATGAGCCTTTGATAACAAAGTACATTTTTTCGATACTATCATTTAGGCCGATAATGATGTTACCTTGCTCCATATAGCAAGGTTCAAAATATTTTTCTAAGCGTTCACCTTCATCTTCTATAAGGCTTTTGAAAAATAGATTAATTACAGAGTGCATTTATTTTTGTTCCCTCAATTGTTTCACCAATATTTTATAGGTTTTTATACAAACTGAGCAACAAAATTAACTGACAGTTATTTATTTAGAGGTAGTAACTTAAGGTAATAGTTGATTTTTTGCACTTGCCTGTTATAACTTTGCCTGATGAATACAAAAATTACCGCAAAACAGATAGATGCTTTACTGCCGCAAACTCAATGTACAGAGTGCGGTTTTAAAGGGTGTCTGCCTTATGCTGAAGCTATGGCGAATGGTGACGCTGTGCATAATTTATGTAAACCAGGTGGGGTTGCTGTTTTAAATAGTCTTAAAGAGCTATTAAATGTTCAGGTTGATTTACAACCAGCTAAAGTAAAAGAGTTACCTGCCGTTGCTCGAATTGATTTAGATAAATGTATTGGTTGCGCTTTGTGTATAAAAGCTTGCCCAACAGATGCGATTATAGGCGCACCTAAACAACAGCATATTGTGTATGAAAAAGATTGTACTGGCTGTAAGCTTTGTTTAGATCCATGCCCTGTGGACTGCATTGCGATTGAAACTATTAGCAATACAATACCAACAGAAAAAGAAGATAAAAAACGTGCCAAAGAAGTGCGTATTTTATTTGAAAGCCGCAATGAGCGATTAGCGAAAAGAGATACAGAGCGTCTTAAAGAGAAAAAAGCTGCCAAGCTTAAATTGCAAGTAGGTAAAAATGCAATGGAAGCGGAGGTAAACCATAGCCAAAAAACGGATTGGCGTTCAAAACTCTCCCCAGAGCTTCAGGCTAAAATGGAAAAAGCCCGCGCAAATGCACGGGCCAAATATGATCGATAAAAAGGTTAGGGCATAATAATGTCCAACGCCTTCTCGAAGTCCACTTCTTCCTCAGGAGAGCTGAGTACATCCTGAATACTGTCTTTAAAATGTTCTTCCTCTTCTTCAGGGAAGTCACAGAATTCCTGTACAATGTACAGAAGATCTTGCACAACAGAGTAGACAACGTCCGGAATCTGTTTTAGTGCTTTAAACGCATTGTAATCTCTTACAATACGAAGTTGCTCTTCTTCCAGTGTTCCGGAATTGAGGAGGGTCACAAGTTGTCTAAAAATAACTCCAACTGCAGGGCCGAAATTATTTTTGTTTTCTTTGTGATGAAGCGTGAGCGCTTCGATCAAGTTGAACAGGAGAGGGCTCAACTTGGCTGGTTTTGTGTTTTGTATCAGGCTGTATAACAGCGTGACACGCCCCTGCAGCTGACCAATTTCAGACATGTCTAACGTAATGACGCCGACATAGCTAATTTTAATGGTAACAGATTCAGGTTCTGCAACGACTGTCGCTTTGAGGCGACGGTAGCGCTCTTGCGTACGCAGATTGTTAAAAAATTCGACAACACCAGTAGGCAAGTTCATGTGAGTTTCCTTAGCTCCTACAAGGAGCATTTTTTTATAAAAGTGAACACGGAGGTTACCCCGCAATTTAAGGTTTACCAAGCCTATATAAGGGTTAATGGCTTTAAATACAATAGCTTTGGGGTTCTTTATTGTATTTTTTTTGAAACCTTGCTATAAATAGCACACAATTTTGTGAATATATAAGGAGTTAGGCAGATGATTATGTCTGATAAGTGGATTCGCCAAATGGCGGAAGAGCAAAATATGATTGAACCTTTTGTTGAAGGATTGGTTCACGAAAATAAGCTTTCTTATGGCTTGTCATCTTACGGATACGATGCACGTGTGGATCGTCAATTTAAAATTTTTACAAATGTGAATAACTCTGTTGTTGACCCTAAGCAGTTTGATGAAGGCACTTTTGTTGATTTTGAAGGTGATGTTTGTATTATTCCACCTAACTCTTTCGCTTTAGCACGTACGGTTGAAAAGTTTAAAATTCCACGTAATGTGCTTTCTGTTTGCTTAGGTAAAAGTACGTATGCACGTTGCGGTATTATTGTAAACGTAACACCACTTGAACCAGAGTGGGAAGGTCATGTCACTTTAGAATTTTCTAACACAACGCCATTACCTGCTAAAATTTATGCTGGTGAAGGTGCTTGTCAATTCTTATTCTTCCATGGTGATCAGGTTTGTGAAACATCTTATGCAGATCGTAAAGGTAAATACCAAAACCAAGTAGATGTAACTTTGCCTAAAGTTATTTCTTATAATAAATAAGGCTTTAAAACATGGACTATATTTCTATTCAAGGACCATGCAAACTAAAGGGTGAAGTTAAAACAAGCGGCGCTAAAAATGCCGCTTTACCTTTAATTGCAGCAACTTTATTGGCAGAAACCCCCATTACTTTAACTTCTGTGCCTCAATTAAAAGATGTCTCTACTATATTGGGTGTTGTTGAATCTTTAGGTGCAAAGGTGAGCTATAAAGAAGATGGTGTTGCCACTGTAGAAATGACAGAGCTTAAAAACCACCATGCACCAGATGATTTGGTACAGGCAATGCGCGCATCTATTTTAGTTTTAGGGCCATTACTTGCGCGTTTTGGTAAAGCAAAAGTATCGCTACCTGGTGGCTGTGCTATTGGAGCGAGACCTATTGATGCGCTATTAGATGGTATGCGTGCTTTAGGTGCTATTGTTAATGTGACGGATACTCATGTAGAAGCTTACACAGAAGGCAAACTACAAGGTGGTGAAATTACATTTAAAAAAGTTGCTGTAACAGGTACAGAAAACTTACTTATGGCAGCTGTGCTTGCAGAAGGTACAACTGTTATGCATAACGCTGCGCGAGAACCAGAAATAGTAGACCTTGCGAATATGTTAAATGCTATGGGTGCTAAAATTACAGGTGCTGGTACATCTACAATTAAGGTTGAAGGTGTTGAAAGCTTACAGGGTGTTACATATAAAGTGCTTTCTGATCGTATTGAGGCGGGTACATATATGATAGCTGCAGCAATGGCCGCAGAAGAGCCAGTACGCATTACGAATACAGACCCTAAAGATAATCCAACTCTTATTGCTTATTTAAAAGAAGCAGGTGTTGATATTAAAGTGAATGAACAAGAACACTGGGTAGAGATTGCGAAACGTCCGGATGTATTAAAGCCAATAGATGTAGTAACAGAACCTTTCCCGGGTTTTGCGACAGATTTACAAGCGCAAATGATGGCCTTTTTAACTGCGGTAGAAGGTACTTCTACAATTACTGAAACAGTATATGAAAATAGATTCATGCATGTCGCGCAAATGAATAAGCTAGGTACAAATATTAGCTATGAAGGTTCTGTTGCAACAATTGTAGGAGCTCATACATTACAGGGTGCAGAAGTAGAAGCGACAGACTTACGTGCGGCAGCGGCTCTTGTACTTATGGGGCTTGTAACATCTGGAGAGACACGTGTTACCAACCTTAAACATATAGATCGAGGCTATGAGAATTTAGAACAGAAGTTTAAAAACTTAGGTGCGCGTATTACTCGTGTATATGTAGAGGATAAAAAATATGCCTAATACGGATAAGATTATACTGGCTTCAGGTTCTCCGCGACGTAAAGATATGTTAGAGGCAATAGGTCTTGATTTTGATATTATGCCTGCTGATATAGATGAAACACCGTTTAAAAAAGAAAAGCCAAGAGATTATGTTATTCGCTTAGCAATAGAAAAAGCTAAAGTCGTTGCCCAAAAGTACCCTGATGCGATTGTGATAGGTTCTGATTGTACTGTAGCGCTTGGCAGACGTATATACGGTAAGCCAGAAGATGAGACAGAGGGTAGGGAAATGTTAAAAACATTTTCAGGGCGTAAGCACCATGTTATGACTTCTGTATGCGTATACTATAAGAGTAAAGCCTATACAGCAATGACAGACTCTAAAGTTAAGTTTAAGCCACTAGGTAAAAAAGACTTAGATATGTTCTTTAGAAACCCAGATAATTGGCAGGGTGCTGCTGGTTCATACAAAATTCAATCTTTAGCAGGGGGTGCCTTGGTAAAAGAGGTACAGGGTTCAGTTACTGGTATTATAGGTATGCCACTTGCTGAAACAATTAATTTATTACGTACTGTAGGCGTAGATATATAACCTTTGTATATAGCTAAAATAGCAAAAGGACATAGATAACGTTATGACATATTCTATTTTATATGAAAGTAGTCCTTGGCATAAGAGAGCGGCTTTGTTTAATGAACAGGGTAAGCTTGTTAATATTCATCATGATGATATAGATAGACCATATACAGAAGGTGCTGTTTTTTTAGGTCGTGTGAAGAAGATTGTTAAAGGTCTTAAAGCTGCTTTTATTGATATAGGTGATATGCGACCGGGCTTTTTACCTTTTGCAACCTTACCAGCTGACTTACGGCTTACAGAAGGTATGGAAATTATGGTGCGTATTACCCGTGCTCCTGTAGAGGAGAAGGGCGCAAAGCTTGATGCACGTGTAATACAAAAACGCCCAGAAGGTAAACTGCCTGTTCCGTCGTTACTCTTTTCTGCGTCTTCTTGTATCCGACGTTGTTTGATGGATGCACAAGATACACCTGTAACAATTTATATACCCTCTAATGCTTTGCATAATGATATGCTTGAATATGTGCTAGAAACAAATATTAAACATATTAGTGATTTAGATGACTGCGATTTATATGAGCGTTTAGATGAAGAGCTTCAGCTTGCTGAAGGTCCTGAATTTCCATTGCAAGGTGGTGGGCGCCTAACTGTGGAAAAAACAAAAGCCCTTACCGCAATTGATGTGGATGCGGGTGGTATGCAGTATAACAAAGACCTTACACCGCTGGATATTAATAAAATTGCTGCAACAGCAGTGGCTAATTTGTGTTTTTTACATGAATTAGGCGGCAACATTTTGGTGGACTTTTTAACAATGCGCCAACGTGATGATAAGCTTAAGCTACAACAACATATGGAAGAAGCATTTGTGCAGGATAGATCTCGTGTAGAAATTTTACAAATGTCTCGATTTGGTTTGGTAGAAGTTTACAGGCAAAGAAATGGTGCAGACTTAATGACACGTTTGCGCTGGCCGAACTTTGTTGCTGGCGATATTATCCTTAAACTTATGAGGCATGTTCAAAATGCAGGGCAGCATGTTGTGGTTTGTGCGCCAATGGTGGCAGAATCTTTAATGGCGCGTTTAAATAAAGAATCTGTTGCATTAACATTGTTTGGTTGCTCTGTAGATATTATTGTGGATGAAAACCTAGATACAACTGAATTTAAAATACATCATAAGCCAGCAATTGCACAGGTTATGCCTTAAGCTTGGCTTTTTTTAGGGAATGTGTTATTTTCCCTAAAGTTTAACAAAATAAACCCAAATGAATAATTAAAGAAAAACGGAGAAACCTTATGGCTGGGCATAGTAAATGGGCAAATATTAAACACCGTAAAGCTGCGCAAGATAAAAAACGTGGTAAAATCTTTACGCGCTTAATTCGTGAACTTATGGTAGCGGCGCGTTCTGGTGGTGGTGATCCAAATACAAACCCAGGTCTTCGTTTAGCGATAGATAATGCGCGTGCTGAAAATATGCCTAAAGATACGATGGAGCGTGCGATTAAGCGTGGTACAGGTGAAATTGAAGGCGCAGATTACGTAGAAGTAAACTACGAAGGTCATGGCCCAGGTAATGTTGCTTTTATGGTTAAATGCTTAACAGATAATAAAACACGTACTGTTGCGAATATGCGTACCGCTTTTAATAAAGGTGGAGGCCGCATGGGTGATAACGGTGCTGTAGCTTGGATGTTTGATTACAAAGGTATTATTGAGTACCCAGCAACAATTGGTGAAGAAGATGCCATTATGGAACAAGCGCTAGAAGCAGGCGCGGATGACTTTAAGGCCGATGGTGATATGTACCAAATTATTACTGAAGTAGAAGACTTTGCAGAAGTTCTTACAGCTGTTACAGAAGCTTTAGGTAAGCCAGAAGAAGCAGACCTTGGTTACGTTTGTAAACAACATACGCCAGTAGAAGATGCTGAAACAGCACAAAAAGTAATGGCTATGATTGAACGCATTGAAGAAGATGATGATGTTCAGACTGTATTTACAAGTATGGACTTACCAGATGAAGTTGCAGAAAAATTAGCAGCTGAATAAATCAGAGTTAAGCTTAACTCTATCTTTAAAAGCCCCGTGATAAAACGGGGCTTTTTTATTCGTTCATTTTTTTTGTTATTTTAGCATGGGTTTTAAGAAGTGGCCGGTGTAAGAACTTTCTATCTTTACAAGGTCTTCGGGGGTGCCTGCGCCAATAAGTTCGCCACCACCAACGCCACCTTCTGGACCTATATCTACCAACCAATCTGCAGTTTTGATTACATCGAGATTATGTTCGATAATAACCATAGTATTGCCTTCATCTACTAAACGATGCAAAACTTTTAATAGCATATTAATATCTTCAAAGTGCAGACCTGTTGTTGGCTCATCTAAAATATAAAGTGTTTTACCTGTTGCGCGGCGTGAAAGTTCCTTAGAAAGTTTAACACGCTGTGCCTCACCACCAGATAGAGTAATGGCACTTTGCCCAAGACGAATATAACTTAAACCAACATCCATAAGGGTTTGTAAACGGTTTTTAAGAGTAGGGATGTCGTAAAAGAATTCAAGCGCTTCTTCTACAGTCATTGCTAATACATCGGCAATAGATTTGCCTTTATATTTAACTTCTAGTGTTTCTCGGTTATATCGTGCGCCTTTACAGACATCGCATTCTACATATACATCTGGCAGGAAGTGCATTTCAATTTTAGTAACACCATCCCCTTGGCAGGCTTCACAGCGCCCACCTTTAACGTTGAATGAAAAACGTCCAGGCTTATAGCCACGTTGGCGTGCTTCTGGTAGTTGGGCAAACCAATCACGAATTGGCCCTAATAAGCCTGTGTAGGTTGCAGGGTTAGAGCGAGGTGTGCGACCAATAGGCGATTGATCAATATTAATAACTTTATCAATATCTTCTAGCCCTGTGAGAGATTTATGGGCACCTGGGCGGTCTTTAGCTTTGTTGAGCTTTTTATCCGCACCTTTAAAGAGTGTTTCCATAACTAAAGATGATTTACCACCGCCAGAAACACCTGTAACACAAGTCATGACACCAATCGGGAAGCTAGTATCTATGTTTTTAAGGTTGTTTTCTGTTGCACCTTTTATTGTGATTTGTTTTTTCTTATCAATAGGGCGACGCTCCTTTGGTACGGCTATTTCTTTCTCTCCTCGCAGGTACTGGCCTGTAATAGAGTCTTTGGATTTTTTAATATCTTCTAAAGTGCCCGATACCATAACTTGCCCGCCATGTTCACCTGCACGAGGCCCCATATCAATGACATGGTCGGCTGTACGAATGGCATCTTCATCATGCTCAACAACAATCACGGTGTTATCAAGGTCTCTGAGTTTGAATAGCGTTTTGAGTAGGCGATCATTATCGCGTTGGTGTAGGCCAATAGAGGGTTCATCGAGTACATACATAACACCTGTAAGACCAGAGCCAATTTGAGAGGCGAGACGAATGCGCTGAGATTCTCCACCTGAAAGTGTACCAGCAACACGGCTAAGAGTTAAGTAATCTAAGCCGACTGAGTGTAGGAAACCTAAACGAGAAGTCACTTCTTTCATAACAGGTGTAGCAATAGCTTGCTCTTTTTTAGGGAGCTTAGGTAAAAGACCGTTAAAGTGTACCATAGCATCTTGAATAGACAGTTTGCAGACTTCGGCAATGTTTTTATCATCTACACGTACGGCAAGAGCTTGCTCGTTAAGGCGGTCACCATGGCATTTTTGGCAAGCAGAATTGACGCGATATTGTACAAGCTCATCTCGTTTCCAAGGGTTAGAATTTGCCCATCTACGCTCAAGCGCAGGAATAATGCCCTCAAATGCTTGTTTTACCTTTTGTTTTTTAAAGCCATCATCGTAAGTAACATCTATTTGTTCTTGTCCACTACCATACATAAGTACTTGTTTTGCTTTTTCTGGCAGGCCTTTATAGGTCATGTTAATATCAAAACCGTAATGTTTACCTAAGCTTTTAAGGAGCTGTAATTGTGTAGGGCTAAGCGTTTTTCCCCAAGGTTCTATTGCACCGTTTTTAAGAGATAGAGAGTCATCAGGAATAATACGTTCAGGGTCAAAATGCCATTTTGAGCCGATGCCATCGCACTCAGGGCAGGCACCAAAAGGGCTATTGAATGAAAATAGACGTGGTTCTAAACTTTGCAAAGTCCAGCCGCACTCAGGGCAGGCATGTTTTTCTGAAAATGTAAGTGGTGTGGCAACTTCTGGTGCAAGAGTTTCATCGCCACGTGCAACCGCTTCAACCTGTGCAAGACCATCGGCAAGCGCTAAGGCAGCTTCTAGAGATTCTGTAATGCGAGATTGGTTACTTTCTTTAAGAGCAAGTCTATCTACGACAACTTCTATATTATGCTTGTAGTTTTTATCCAGTTCAGGCGCATCTGCAATATCGTGAGTTTCACCGTTGATACGTACGCGTGCATAGCCTTTTTTAGCTAGTTCTTGGAGCTCTTTTTTATATTCGCCTTTGCGTCCTCTTACAATAGGAGAGAGAATTTGCATACGTGTGCCTTCTGGCCATTGGTAAATTCGGTCTACCATTTGTGATATATCTTGCCCTTTAATAGGAATGTTATGTGTAGGGCAATAAGCTGTGCCGGCTTGTGCATAAAGTACACGTAAGTAGTCATATATCTCGGTAATTGTGCCTACTGTGGAACGTGGGTTTTTGGATGTTGTTTTTTGTTCTATCGCAATAGCAGGAGACAAACCTTCAATGCTGTCTACCTCTGGTTTATTAGAAAGGTTTAAGAATTGACGGGCATAAGCTGATAAAGATTCAACAAAGCGGCGATTCCCTTCTGCATAAATTGTATCAAACGCAAGAGAAGACTTACCACTGCCTGAAAGACCAGTAATAACGGTTAAGCTGTTTTTAGGAATATCGACTGAAACATTTTTAAGATTATGCTCACGTGCGCCACGTACTTTAATATGTGTAACCATTTTTTCTCTTTTATTTATTGATTGCTGTTTTAATTCAGTTATAATCTGCGATATAAACTTTATAACACAAACCACTGCCAAAAAGTATAGTGGGATGAGAATAATTTATGGGAGTAATAAAATGGCAGGCAGCTTAAATAAGGTTCAGCTTATTGGTAACTTGGGTAAAGACCCTGAAGTGCGTTACACAAATGATAACCGTTCAATCGCAAACTTAACAATTGCAACTTCTGAAAGCTGGAATGATAAATCTGGCAACCGTCAGGAACGTACAGAATGGCACCGTGTGGTTGTGTTCGGTAAACTTGCAGAAACAGTAGAAAAATACCTTAAAAAAGGTGATTCTGTTTACTTTGAAGGTAAATTACAAACACGTAAATGGCAAGGTAATGATGGCCAAGATCGTTACACAACTGAAGTTGTTGTAGATATGGGTGGTCGTATGGTTATGCTTGGCGGTAATGCAGGTTCTTCTATGTCATCTTCTGATGATTTTAACCAAGATACTTCTTCTAAGCCAATGGCTTCAACTCAAGTGAGTGAAGACTCTGCTTTTGACGATGAAATTCCGTTTTAAGCATTAATAATTACTAAATTACGAATATAAAAAATTTAAGTAATTGAAAATCAGTAAAGGGCGCTACGGCGTCCTTTTATGGGTAATATCAAATAAAAGAATATAAAAATGACAGATCAGATACAGCAAGAACCAAAGTCACAAGAACCTAAAAAGAAATTAGGTTTTGCAACATGGTTAAAAAATAACTTTTTCACAGGGTTTTTCATCCTATTGCCTATTGCTGTAACAGTATATCTTTTCCAGCTTATTGTTATTTCTTTAGATAGCTGGGTTCTTTCTTTAATTCCGCCTAAATATCATCCTGGTAATTTATTAGAGCCTTTTATTCCGGGCGATCATGAAATTCATATTTATGGTGTTGGGCTTATTTGCGGTTTTTTTGTTATTGTACTTATTGGTATGCTCACTAAAAACTTTTTTGGACGCATGCTGCTTAAGGCTTGGGAAAGATTTATCCACGCAATCCCTGGGGTGCGCGCTATTTATGGCTCAACAAAACAAGTTATTGATGCTATTACAAGCACATCATCTGCTTCTTTTAGAGAAGTTGTTATGGTTGAATACCCACGCAAGGGTATTTGGGCAATAGCTTTTGTTTCTGGCCGCACAAAAGGTCAAGCACAGGCAGAAACAGATGAGCCTATGCTTAATGTGTTTTTACCAACAACACCTAATCCAACATCTGGCTTTTTACTTTTTGTCCCAGAAAAAGATGTTATTAAACTAAACATGACAGTAGACCAAGGTATTAAAATGGTTATTTCTGCTGGTATTGTTACACCAACAAAAGAAGAAGGCTTAAAAGCGCTTAAACGCCAAGAAAAAGAGCAAGTAGCAGCAGAAGAGTTGCAGGCTAAACAAGCTCAAGATGGTATTGTTGAAATAAAAGAAGACAATAAAGACTAAGAGCATATTAAGAGCCAATATTTGCTTTTTGTAGGTAGTTTTGCTAGCATTAAGTATATTAAATGACAAGAAAGCCTAGCCAATGCCACGAATATTAGGAATAGACCCGGGTTTAAATAACACAGGTTGGGGTATTATTGATACCGCAGGTTCTAATATGCGTTTTGTGGCAGGTGGTGTTATTAAAACAACCCGAAAAATGCCCGATTCAGAGCGTTTGGGTGTTATATATGCAGGCTTAGAGGATATTCTTCATAAATTTAAACCAACTGATGCTGCTGTTGAAGAAGTGGTTGTAAACGTAAATGCTGAAACCTCTTTAAAGCTAGGGCAGGCACGTGGTGTTGCATTACTTATATTAGGGCAAGCAGGTCTAGAAGTAGGCGAATATAAGCCTCTTGCTATTAAAAAAGCTATTGTTGGTTTTGGTCATGCACAAAAAGAACAAGTTCAGCATATGGTTAAAGTTTTACTGCCAACTGCAGAATTTAAGCAATTAGATACCGCAGATGCGCTAGGGGTTGCTATTTGTCATAATCATCACATGCAAAGCCCTGCATATTTAATTAATAGAGCTCAAAGGAATAAAAATGATTTATCTGCTTAAAGGTATTGTTGTTGAACTTGCAGAGAATTTTGCGGTTGTTGATGTAAATGGTGTTGGTTACCAAGTGTTTGCATCTTCTCGTAGTTTAAATAATTTACGAGAAGGAGAGGCAACAACAGTTCATATTCATACACATGTAAGGGAAGATCAGATTACCCTGTTTGGTTTTGCAGATACTGAAGAACGTAGCATGTTTAATTGTTTGAATGATGTAAATGGTGTTGGCGCTAAAATGGCATTAGCGGTTCTTTCTGCACTTTCTCCTGCTGAAATTGCTGAGGCGGTTAATTTTGAACGACCAGGTGATTTAACACGTGCTAAAGGCGTGGGTAAAAAACTTGCCGAACGCATGGTTCTTGAACTTAAAGGTAAGTTAAAATCAGCTATGCCACAGATTTCTCAAACAGCTATTTCTCAAGGTTCTGCTGTAACAGCCTCTCAAATGTCTGCGCCTGTTTCTGTTGTTTCAGATGTTGTTTCTGCTCTTGCCAATATGGGCTTTAAGGCATCGGATGCGCGGGCGGCGGCAACGCAAGCATTGCAAGCTCATGGTTCAGAAGAGTTTGGGGCTTTATTTAAAGAATCTTTAGCGATTTTGAGAGGTTAGTAGAATATGGAAAACTTACAGGAACAGCGTTTAATAGATTCTGACGTGATGGTAGGTGATAAGGTTGATATTGCGGTAAGACCCGATTCTATAGATGAATTTATTGGCCAAGAAACACTACGTGAAAATCTTAAAATTTTTATTCAGGCCGCAAAAACACGAGGCCAAGCTTTAGACCATGTCTTGTTTAATGGTCCTCCAGGCTTAGGTAAAACAACCTTAGCACAAATTGTTGCGAAAGAACTAGGGGTTAATTTTAAATCAACCTCAGGACCTATTATTGAAAAAGCAGGTGATTTAGCGGCGATTTTGACATCACTACAAGAAGGTGATGTGCTTTTTATTGATGAAATTCATAGGTTACCCACACAAGTTGAAGAAGTTTTGTATCCGGCAATGGAAGATTATCAACTTGATATTATTATTGGTGAAGGACCTGCAGCGCGTACTGTAAAAATTGATTTGCCACCCTTTACTCTTGTGGGTGCAACAACCCGTGCAGGGATGCTTTCCAATCCATTAAGAGACCGTTTTGGTGTGCAGCTGCGCTTAGAATTTTACAGCCCAGAGGAACTGACCCGTGTGGTAAGTAGAGCTGCAAATAAACATGGCTACGATATTGACCCAGAAGGTGCTTATGAAATTGCACGTCGTTCACGTGGCACACCACGTATCGCAGGTCGTTTGTTGCGTCGAGTTTCTGATTTTGCTGCAGTTAAAGGAAATGGGCATATAGATAGAGCAATTGCAGATCTTGCACTTAAAGCTTTAGAAATTGATGAACGTGGATTAGATAAAAATGACCACCGCTTTTTAACAACGGTTATTGATCATTTTTCTGGCGGTCCAGTTGGGCTTGATACTATTGCAGCTGCAATTGGTGAAAGCCGTGATACAATAGAAGATGTTATTGAGCCATTTATGATTCAGCAAGGATTTTTGCAACGCACGCCAAGAGGGAGACTTGTTCTTCCTGCTGCTTATAAGCATATGAATAAACCATTGCCAGTAAGTCATCCGAGCCAAGCGAGTTTATTGTAAAAATAAAAAGCCCCAGTATCTACTGGGGCTTTTATGTGGATTGTTGGTTTTGCATTTAATGCTCGCTAAAAACTGCGGATGAGCTCATCCAGTTCAGGAAGGTCTGTTTCGGTAAGGGCTTTGTATCGAGAATCAAAGGCCAGATGTTTGTTATTGTCGAGTATACGACGAATGTCACGCACAAGGCTATGCGCTTTATGGGCAAAGGCTTTGCTGCCTAAGCTATGGTCCATTTTATATTTCAGAAGGTCATCTTCCGAAATTAAATTAAGGGATTTCAGTTTTTTTGCAGCATCTAAGATGTCACAAAAAATCATATCGGTGTATGCATAACTCATAAACTCACCATTTTGAGAGAAGAGGCTTATGTGAAACCCAGAGGTTTAGGCTCTGGATTTTTGAGAGTGTTTTTTACTTAAGCAAAGGTAACAGGTTAGTTTCTATGTCCTGAAGGATATTTGGAACAAAGGTAGCCTGCAAAGCTTTTGCAGCGCTATCTTTACATTGTGTGGATTGTTGCAGCTGTTGCTGAAGAGATGTGATGTTGTTGTGCATTGCTTCGGCTACTTGCAAAGCAAAAACATCATCACATTCAGCCAGCGAATGAGTTGGTTTTTCCATCGTTTTATTCAGCAGGGAGCTACGCAGCAGGTATTGCTCAATATTAGTATATTGGTCCTGAATACGGTTACGTATTTGAGGGAGGTTTGAGGTCATAATA
>JAAZVW010000045.1 GCA_018623135.1 Pseudomonadota bacterium | reverse complement strand
TTTTGAAATAAACTACCAGAAAAATTCGTATTTTTAAAAACAGCACTTTCTAAATGACTCTCTCTAAAATCAACATAAATAGCAGAACAATCCTCCAATACAAGCTCAACTAAAGTTAAGCCAAAAAAGGAGCTATTATCTAGCTTGCAACCGTCATAAAATTGTAGCGGAGATTTTGAAATAAAATCAGACCAATGAGCTTCAATCCACAGAACACCCAATAACTTACTGTTATAAAAAGAGTTTTCACCAACAAAGCGACTTCCCGTAAAAGAACACAGCGATAAATTACTTTCTTTAAACAAACAATCCGTAAATTTACAGTTAACAAACTTTGTCTCGCAAAAATCACAGCCTGAAAAGTCACAATTTTCAAAAACAATATCTTCAAAAATTTTATTCTTTTCACTTAAGCTCAAAAATCGCTCATTCTCGTAAAAAGCATTGCTCTTAAACATAAAAAATTATTGCGCCGCTGTTTGTTTAATTTGCGCTGTTAAAATATTAATATGCTGAGTCATATCTGCATCCTCTTCTGCCTCAACCATCACCCTAATAAGTGGCTCTGTGCCTGACTTACGGATAAAAACACGCCCTTTACCCAACAGCTCGTCTTGAGACTTTTTAATACTTTGCTTAACAACCGCTTCATCCAAAATCTGCTGTGCATCCACACCTTCAGGAAGCCTAATATTTTCTAATTTTTGCGGAAAAGGTTTAAAGCTAGACCCTAATTCTGACGCCTTTATTTTTTTGCGTTGCATAATACTTAAAAACTGTAAGGCCGCAATAAGCCCATCACCCGTTGTACCATAATCCAAAAATATCATATGACCAGACTGCTCACCGCCAAAATTCAAACCTTTTTGTCGCATCTCCTGCATAACGTACTTATCACCAACTGCTGTGCGTTTTAAGCTAAGCCCATTAGATTCTAAATACTTTTCTAAACCCATATTAGACATTTGCGTTGCTGCAATAGCTGAACCTTTTAAACGCCCTTGCTGATGCCAATCCACAGCAATAGCTGCCATAACTTGATCACCATCAATTTCTTGACCATTTTCATCGCAAAGAATAACTCTATCCGCATCACCATCTAGTGCAATACCAATATCTGCACCTGTTTGCCTAACTACTTCTTGGAGTTTTTCTATGTGTGTAGAACCACAATGAGCATTAATATTCGTGCCATTAGGCTCATCTGCAATAGAAATAATCTCTGCACCCAGTTCCCAAATTGTTTGTGGTGCTACTTTATACGCAGCACCATTTGCTGAATCTAAAACAATTTTTAGCCCTTCTAGATTTAACGAAGCATCTACTGAGTGCTTAACAAACTCTATATACCTCCCAGCGGCATCATCAATACGTATGGCGCGCCCAATATGAGCTTCTGTTACAAGTTCTATACTTTCAGGCGCATCAATAAGGCGCTCAATTTCTTGTTCTTGCTCTTCTGTTAATTTAAAGCCATCAGCTGTAAAAATTTTAATACCATTATCTTGATACGGATTATGAGAAGCTGAAATCATAACACCCAAATCCGCTCTCATAGAATTCGTAAGCATAGCCACAGCAGGCGTCGGCATAGGGCCTACCAAAGTAACGTTAAAACCTACTGAAGTAAACCCTGCTTCTAATGCTGCTTCAAACATATAACCAGAAAGACGTGTATCCTTACCAATTAAAACAGTAGGCTTTGTATGTTGAGATTCCTTTTTAAACAGTTGCCCTACTGCTTGACCAATTCTTAGAACCTTTTCGGCTGTAAGCGCACCAGTGTTTGCTTTTGTTCTAATACCATCTGTACCAAAATATTTTTTGCTCATTTTTTTATTCCTTAAAAAAAGCACAGAGATTTCCCTGTGCCTTTCTATTAGTCTTCAGATTTCGTTGTTTTCTTTTTTGTTGTGCGTTTTTTAGGTTTTTCTTCCTGCTTTTTCACATCAACAATATCTTCAACTTTTTCAGCTTCTTTTTCTACCGCTGTTCCAGCCTTAGAAGCCTGACGCTCTTTACGGCGTTTTGGTTTAGCTTTTTTAACAATTTCCTTACCGTTAAACAAATCATCTATTTCTTTACGCTCAAGAGTTTCATGTTCTAAAAGAGCTTTAGCAAGCAAATGTAGTTTATCCATATTATCTTCTAGACACTTTTTAGCACGTGCGTAGTTTGTATCAATAAATTTACGGATTTCTTCATCTATAAGTTTACCAACATCACCAGAGACCGTACCATGCACAGAAGATTGTCCGCGACCAAGATAACCGCCCTGTTCACCTTCTGAATAATTTAGAGGACCCATTTTATCTGACATGCCCCAAGTACAAACCATATTTTTAGCAATGTCCGTTGCACGCTCAATATCGTTAGAGGCACCTGTTGTCTGCTGATCTAAAATAAGCTCTTCTGCCAAACGACCACCCATAAGAATAGCGATTTGGTTTTCTAAGTATTTTTTATCATAAGTAACCTTATCTTCTTCTGGCAACTGCATAGTTACACCCAATGCACGACCACGAGGAATAATTGTTACTTTATGTAATGGATCTGTTGGACCATCTAGTTCTAGAGCAACAATAGCGTGCCCTGCTTCATGGTATGCCGTTGTTTTTTGTTGGTCTTCTGTCATTACAGCACTACGACGTTCGGCACCCATCATAACTTTATCTTTAGCTGATTCAAAATCAGCCATATCAACTAAACGCTTAGCACCACGTGCTGCCATAAGAGCCGCTTCGTTTACAAGGTTAGCTAAATCTGCACCAGAAAAACCAGGTGTTCCTCGTGCTATAATAGAAGCATCAACATCTGCTGCTACTGGCACTTTACGAATATGTACTTTAAGAATTTCTTCACGACCTTGAATATCTGGCAAGGGTACTGTTACCTGACGATCAAAACGACCAGGACGTAACAATGCTGGGTCTAGCACATCTGGTCTGTTAGATGCTGCAATTAAAATGATTCCCTCATTTGTCGCAAAGCCATCCATCTCAACAAGCAACTGGTTAAGCGTTTGTTCACGTTCATCATTACCACCGCCAATACCAACACCACGATGGCGGCCAACTGCATCAATCTCATCAATAAAGATAATACATGGTGCATTGCGTTTACCTTGTTCAAACAAATCACGTACACGTGCAGCACCAACACCCACAAACATTTCAACAAAGTCAGAACCTGAAATACTGAAAAATGGTACACCAGCTTCACCCGCAACAGAACGTGCAAGTAAAGTTTTACCCGTACCCGGAGGCCCTACAAGTAAAAGACCATGAGGCATTTTACCACCTAAACGTTGGAATTTTTGCGGATCTTTCAAGAATTCAACAACCTCTTCAAGGTCTTGCTTGGCTTCATCTGCACCTGCAACATCTTTAAAACGCACTTTTACATCTCTGTCTGTCACAAGATTTGCACGAGATTTACCAAAGCTCATCGCACCACCTTTGCCACCTGCTTGGCGCATCATCATAAAATAGATAAAGCCAAAAAGGAGCAACAGAGGTAGTAAACTTAATAAATAAGAAACAAAGGTACCTGATGTTGATTGTTCGCTTTCTGCAACAATTTCAACATTAGAAGCACGTAAGCTTTTCACTAAATCAGGGTCATTAGGAGCCTTTGTTGTGATTTTATTACCTGTTGCATCTTCACCAATTAAAGTTTTACCTTTAATTTTTACCTTAGCCACCTGGCCTTGTTCAACAACGTTTAAGAATTGAGAATAGCTTACTTCCTTACCTTGGCGTGCACCTTCACCTGCCACATTAAAAAGAAGTATCATTACAAATAAAGCGATAATCCAAGGGAGGAACCCTTTGGTTAAATTATTCACGGCATAAGCTCCATAAATTAGAAAAGATTGACTTGTTTTATTTCATTTTTAATAAAAGCATTTTAGACGCTTCATTAATTTTCTGCAAGAATATTAGGAAAGATATCGTTTATTTCCCTAAACAAAATGTGCTTTATAGATTTAAGCAGACAAATTGATATAAATAATAAGCTTGGCTTTTTTCACTTCGGCAAAGCCCTGCCCAATAGATATTTTACCGCCACGCGTTAGCAGTTTATCAAGCTCTTGCTTTGTTGATTTTCTTAAGCCTTTATGCGCCATCAACTTACGGCAAATATAGTTATAGACTCTGTGCCTGATTTCTGGGTGTTTTTGAGCCAATAACAAAGCATCTACTTCAAAAGAACTTTCAGAACGAGTTGTTACATAATTATTAACAAAATCATGCAATTCTTGATCTATAAAATCATTCACCTGAACAACAGAATCAATAAAGCCTTTTAACGACACAGGAGTAAGCCCTAAATCTTCTAGTGCTTTTTTATGCTTTCTAAAACGTGGCCGCCAATAAGTTTCATTTTCATTCGTTGGATCATCACACCAACCTTGCTCAATTGAAGTTAAATACTCACGCAACTGTTTACGAGATACTGAAAGCAACGGCCTGTGAATATTATATGTTTTTTTAGAAACAAACTGAGATAGACCCGGCAACCCTGAAACACCACTACCTTTACTCATACGTAAAAAAAGAGTTTCCAATAAATCATCTTCCGTATGTGCAACAAAAAGGTCTTTTATCTTATATTGAGTCAGCATTTCTTCAAAAAAGTGATATCGAGCATTACGCGCAGATTGTTGGATATTTGCTCCATCTGTCGTAGCGTCCCAATAACCAATTTCATAAGGACAATCATAATCTTCTGCTAATTTCTTTACAAAAGCAGCCTCATAATCAGATTCTTTTCGTAAGCCATGATGATAATGCAAGACAAGCGGCTTATAACCCAACTCAATAAACAGCCTTAAAAGGGCAACTGAATCCCCACCCCCAGAAACAGCAATAGCGCAGCCCCCAGTAAGAGACTGCGCTTGCATATAATCTTTAAAAGATCGGAACATTTTAATTAGAAAGAGCTTCTAAATAAGATTTTGCTTTTTCAGCTTCTGCAGAGGTTGGAAAATCTTTTACAAGCTTATTCCAAGAGCTTTCTGCATGCTTAAGCTGTTTCATACGCTTAAAGGCAACACCCATTTTAAGCAGATTAGCCGAAGCCTTACCACCTTGTGGATATTTCTTAAGACCTGTAGAAAAAGCAATAACTGCATTTTTAGGGTCATCTTGCACTAAATAAACCTCACCTAACCAGTAATAAGCATTATCTGCATATTTATGATCTGGGTGGCGTGCTAAAAATTCTTTAAACCAACTAACGGCTTCAGGATATGCGGCAACAGAAACTTTTTCATATGCGCGCTTATAATGCATTTCAGCAGATAAATCCTTTGGAATATCTACAGAAACAGCTTTAGCAGCAGTGGATTTTTCCGCACGATCTTCTTTTGATTCAACAGCGTTTTGTGCCGTTGTTGAACCAGGAACCGCCGGATTAATAGCACCTTTTGTAATAGCTTTTTCAAGATCATCTAAGCGCATAGACAAATCTTCTGCAACACGCTGAAATTTTTCAGCGAGGTCTGAAACAGCAAAAGAAAGCTCTTCTACACCACCGTATAACTTTCGGCCCTCATCTTCAAGTTGCTGTAACCGTGCCTCAAAATCGGCAAGCATAGCACCTTGATTAGAAGATTCTGAAGAGTTAAACAGTTTGCGTTCAATAATATTAATACGCTGTTCTATACGAGAAAGCTGTTCTTCCTGCGTGATTTCCTGCGCATTAATCTGTACCGAAAAAGCAGAGACTAAAGCTGTTGTTGCACAGAATAGTTTGTACATGTACGACTCCTAAATAAACTAAACAAGGAGCGGTTACCTGTTTTATAAGATAACCACCCTCTGAAAAAATATGTTCTTAATTAAATTTTACTAGTTAAGAACAATAACGCCACGACGGTTTTTAGCCCAAGATTCAGCTGTGTGACCTTGGTATGCTGGTTTATCTTTGCCATAGCTAATTGTTGAGATTTGAGATGCATCTACACCCAAACCAACCAAGTATTTCTTGATTGAAACAGCACGACGATCACCTAGTGCTAAGTTGTATTCACGCGTGCCGCGCTCATCACAGTGACCTTCGATTGTTACAGTATCAACACCGTCAGAAGTAACAATGTAATCAGCAATTGCATTTAGAGTTGCACGTGCTTCTGCGCTTAAAGATGCTGAATCGAAATCAAAGAAGATACGATCACCAACTTGAGCAGCCATGTCTTCACGTAGTTCTTGAGTTTCAACATCAATTGATGCATCCATCATACCAACGTTACGACCGTCTACAGAAGACATTTCGTTCGCTTTAGACATTTCTAGAGAAGATTCATTTACTGAATTCTTTGACGCACAAGCAGAAAGCACCATAATAGAAGCAACTGCTAAAGATACCTGTTTAAACATATTTTTCCGATCTTTCTTTGTTGTTTTTAAATTTAATCTTCAGGCTTTATAATAAAAAACATCGTTATTTTGCCTGAAAAAAAACATCTTTTCAAGTTCTTATGATGAAAAGAAACTTTTTAATAGTCAAAAGGTAATTTTTCATACCCCTAACCTCTGTCACGCTAATGCAACAACGGAGACCAACTTGGGTCTGTTGCATTTGTTGGTGTTTTTAGCTCTCGCTCATTATAACCTGTTAGGTCAATGGTATGAATGCTTGTTTTATCCCCACGTTGTCGTGCAAAAATGATAACACGCCCGTTTGGTGACCAGCTTGGCGATTCATCCAAATAGCTATCTGTAAGCAAGCGTTCTTCACGACCTTCGGCATCGATAACACCAATATGGAATCGATTGCTAATACCTTTAACGAAAGCGATTAAATCACCCCTTGGCGACCAAACCGGCGCATAGTAACGACCTTTACCGTATGTAAGACGTTTAATCTTATTACCATCAGCTGTCATCACGTAAAGCGCAGCTCTACCACCTCGGTCTGAGTTAAATACAATATTTTTACCATCTGGAGAATAAGATGGAGAGGTATCAATACCACGATGGAATGTTAAGCGGCGTAATTTCTTAGTCGCAATATCCATCTCATAAATATCTGGGTTGCCTGCATGTCCCTTTGTAAGGGTCATAAGAAGCTTCTTACCATCTGGAGAAAAGCGCGGTGCTGAGTTTAACCCCTCAAAATCACCTACCATTTCTTGTTGACCTGTAGGTAAATCCAATAAATACAAACGAGGTCTACCCGACGCATAACTCATATAAACCACTTTTTGCGCTGTTGGCGAAAAGTGCGGCGTTAAAACTAGGTGTTCCCCATTTGTTAAACATTGCTGGTTCGCACTATCTTGATCCATCACGCACAGACGTTTCTTTAAGCGAGATTTACCATTATTAAGCTCTTCCACCTCTTCTGAAATATAAACAATACGTGTAGCAAAATAGCCTTTTTCATTTGTAATAGTTGTGTAAACATCGTCAGATACACGATGAGCTATATGACGCCAAAATTTTAGTTTTGCAGTATAGCGGCGGCCTGTTTCTTGACTTTCAGAGAAAACATCAAAAAGTCTAAATTCAACTTCTAGCTTTGGATCGCCTTCTGTTCTATCAATACGCAATTTACCTGTAACAAGAGCTTCTGTGTTTAAAATTCTCCAATCTGGAAAATATGGGCCTGTCATATTGACGGAACGTTCAGACTGCAAAAAGGCTTTGCCATCAATAACATTAAACAAACCTGTGTTTTTAAAATCATTACGCATCACATCTGTAAGTTTATTTGCAAGCTCTTTTTCTTCTGCCGTACTACCTGCAAAAGTAACAAAAGCGATTGGCGTTGGGTTTGTGTTTGGCGTATCTAAGTCAATACGTACAAGAGCTTGAGAAGCCGTTGACGAGATAAACAAACCTAGTGCTAAAATTAATTTTTTCATAAACTTACCCATTAAATCTTAGTTCTAATGTTTTAAATAAATTGTACTTATCCGTCGGGATAGGCAACGGAGAAGACCTTCTTACTGCACGCAAAAGAGAGTTATCAAAATACACATTACCTGAGCTTTCTTTTACATCCATATCATTTACTTTGCCGTCTTTATCGAGCTTAACCATAACAATAACTGTCATTTTATCCAGCTGATTCATACCAGGAGGCCTAAACCAGTTTCGCTCAATAACCTTTTTAAGTGCAGCAATTTCTGATTTATCTTCTTCTGTTAAAGTATCTTGAGTTTCCTCGCCTTCTGCTTCACCAGAATTTGTTTCTTTTAAATCATCAATAAAATCTAGTGCACTCAAAAAGTCATCTTCAGCAAGCTCTTTAGGCTGAGCTTTATCATCTGTCATTATTTTTTTCTTATCTTGCGTTTTATCCAGCTTTGGTGGACGGATGTCATTATCCACCTTCTTTTGCTCTTTTACTGGTGCTGGTTTATCTTCTTTTTTCTTTTCTTTTATCTGTTGTTTCTTTTTAGATTTATTAGAAACCACTTTGGTCTCATGCTTAGGTGCTTTTACCTCTTTTTTCGCCTTTTTAGGAGGTGCTGATGGCGCTTGAGATTGCTGCGTTTTAACAGCTTTTTTCTTTTTCGTTGATTTAGAAACGTCTTTTGCCGTAAGCAACTTAACATTTACATAAGTCACCTCTGGTTCAGGTATAATAAAAGACGGCAAATTAAAGCCAAAAACAGCTACAATCACCAAGTGAATTAAAAATGAGAAGAAGATTCCGCGACGCATCTTAAGCCTTAAATCTGTTATTTACCTTTAGGTGGTTCAGTCACCAAACCAACATCAACCAAGCCAGATGTCTGTAGTGCAGCCATCACTTCCATAACTTGCCCATACGCCACATTTTTATCTGCACGCAACAAAATTGCAGCACCAGATTTAGCCTGCTGAATTGCTTTTAAGCGAGATGTAAGTTCTTTCATTGGCACTTCTTGCTCTTGAATATATACGCGATTACCACGCTTTAGAGTAAGTGTAATTGGGTCTTCTTCTTGCTTAATCGGCGCATTCTCAACTTCAGGAAGCGCAACTTGCACTCCTTGAGTTAAAAGAGGTGCTGAAATCATAAAAACAATAAGTAACACAAGCATAACATCCACAAATGGTGTTACGTTAATTTCACCCATTACTTGTCTTTTAAAGCCAGAACTCTTACGTGTGCTTAATAAATGGCCTGCCATTTTATTACTACTCCTGCCCTAGTTTAATCTGCAACTTGATCTGTAACACGACGGCGTTTATTTACTTTTTTTGCCGTTGTTACTGTTTCTTGTAATTGACGATCAATAATTGTAGAAAACTCCATTACAAAAGTCTCTAAACGAACTGCATAACGACCTAATTCTGTCGCTAATTTATTGTAAGCAACAACAGCAGGAATTGCGGCAAAAAGACCAATAGCAGTAGCAAGCAACGCCTCAGCAATACCAGGTGCAACAACAGCCAAAGAAGTATTTTTAGTAACACCAATCATTTGGAATGAATGCATAATTCCCCAAACAGTACCCAACAAGCCTACAAACGGGGCTGTGGAACCAACTGTTGCTAAAAATGGTAATGTTTTTTCAATACGTTCTAACTCACGTGTCATAGTTACTGTCATTAACTGCTTAATGCGCTCAACAGAGCCAACTTGAATAATGCCATGAGACTCGCCTTCTTTATCTTTAGCGCGTTCCCATTCACGTAAACCTACAACAAATAGCATTGCCATCGGATGATCTGTATCTTCTGGTGCAGTATTACGGTATAAGTCTTCTAGACCTTTATTACCCCAAAAAGCTTCCTCAAATTTATCTGCACGACGGCGTAACATACGTAATTTTGCGCCCTTTTCGATTAGGATTGCCCAAACAATCACAGATACAAAGAGCAAACCGCCCATAATTAGTTTTACAAAGAAAGTTGCCTGTAAAAAAAGGCTAAACAAAGAGAGTTCTTGTACAACTGCAACAGCTTCCATAAGATTAACGCATCCTTTTATTTTTTGAATTATGTTAGAGCAAAAGTACTATAGCCCAATTATCACAGGGGTGTCAAAAACAAACCCTGTTTTTTTCAAAATTTATCCTAGTATGAATTGTTTTTTTGAATTATATTATTGCATACAAACCCACCTTACTTGACGTTCACCCAATAGGAATCATTATTATGACCTCAAACCTCCCTCAAATACGTAACCGTATTCAGGACCAATATACTAATATTGAGCAATACCTGCTGCGTAGCTCCCTGCTGAATAAAACAATGGAAAAACCAACTCATTCGCTGGCTGAATGTGACGATATTTTTGCTCTGCAAGTAGCCGAAGCAATGCACAACAACATCAAATCTCTTCAGCAACAGCTGCAACAATCCACACAAGATAAAGATAGCGCTGCAAAAGCTTTGCAGGCTACCTTTGTTCCAAATATCCTTAAGGATATGGAAATCAACCTGTTACCTTTGCTCAAGTAAAAAACTCTCTCAACAATCCAGGGTGTAAACTTCTGGATTTTACATAAGCCTCTTTTATCAAAATGGTTAGTTTATGAGTTATCCTTACACCGATATGATTTTTTGTGACATCTTAGATGCTGCAAAAAAGCTGAAATCCCTTAATTTAATTTCAGAAGATGACCTTCTGAAATATAAAATGGACCATAGTT
Source organism: Pseudomonadota bacterium (assembly GCA_018623135.1). Classification (GTDB taxonomy): domain Bacteria; phylum Pseudomonadota; class Alphaproteobacteria; order UBA1280; family JAAZVW01; genus JAAZVW01. The sequence continues at coordinate 205 of JAAZVW010000045.1, read as the reverse complement.
TAGGCAGCAAAGCCTTTGCACACAAAGCGCGTAGCCTTGTGCGTGACATTCGTCGTATACTCGATAATAACAAACATCTGGCTTTTGATTCTCGATACAAAACCCTTACCGAAACAGACCTTCCTGAACTGGATGAGCTCATCCGCAGTTTTTAGCGAGCATTAAATGCAAAACCAACAATCCACATAAAAGCCCCAGTAGATAC
>JAAZVW010000001.1 GCA_018623135.1 Pseudomonadota bacterium | reverse complement strand
TTCCTTTGGGCTGGGGATATGTTCCACGGCTGTGCCGTAAATTTGGAAGAGCGTGTTGTAAACCCTGAAAGTAAAGAGCGTGTGTTGCTGAACACCTTTACGGTGCAAGAAAACACCTAAAACCCATATATCGACTTTTAAGGAATAAAAAAGGCAGCTTCGGCTGCCTTTTTTATTTGCTTATGTGCTTATGTTTGCGGTTTTTTGTTTCGTTCTTCTTGCTCTTCCAGTTCTTTATTAAGCTGATTTTCAACATCAGAAACAGAACCTGTCTTCTGTGCAAGCAAAGCGTATGCTGCAGGCACAATAAACAGTGTAAAAAACGTACCAAAGAACACACCAAACAATACAACCACACCAATTGCCGCACGGGTTTCAGCACCTGCACCAAAAGATAAAGCCAAAGGCACAGCACCAACAATTGTTGTAATACTTGTCATAATAATAGGCCTTAACCTAATTTGAGCGGCTTTTTCTATCGCTTCAATAAAGGCCATACCCTCATCCCTAAGTTGGTTGGCAAATTCCACAATAAGAATACCGTTTTTAGATGCCAAGCCCACAAGCATAATAAGCCCAACTTGCGTATAAACATTTAAGCTATTACCTGTAACATAAAGCCCGAACAAAGCACCTACCACAGCAAATGGTACTGTTAAAATAATAACAAACGGATGTACAAAGCTTTCAAATTGCGCTGCTAAAACCAGAAACACCACAATAAAACCAAGCACAAAAATAAGCACTAAAGAAGATGAGCCCGTCGCATAGTCCAAAGATTGCCCTTTATAATCAATAGAAATTTCACCTGGCAAATGCTCTTTTGTTAAGCGTACCAAATCATCTAAAGCTTCACCTAAGCTATAACCTTCCTGTAAATTGGCCTCAATTGTAATGGCACGAATACGGTTATAACGATTTAAAGATTTTGCATCAGCGTATTCTTCAATCTGCACCAGGTTACTTAAAGGTACCATTTGCCCTGTATCTGATCTCACATACAAGTTTTGCATATCCGTAGGCGTATTTTGGTTACTACGAACACCTTCTAAAATAACGTCGTACTCCTCGCCATTATCTAAGTAGGTGGTCACACTGCGTGAACCAAGCATCGTTTGCAGTGTTTCACCTACTGTTTGTACATTTACACCCAAAGCTGCTGCGCGAGCTTTATCTATAATAACTTTCAGCTGAGGTTTTGTTTCTTTATAATCGCTATCTACACCGACAAGCGGTAATTTTTCTTCTTGTATTTTTTCAATAAGAACATCGCGCCATTTGGCAAGTTCTTCATATTCTCCGCCACCTATTACAAATTGCACAGGCTTACTTGTACCGCCACCAAAGCTTTGGCGCATAATCGGGAATGCCCTCACCCCTGGTAAATCAGAAAGCTTACCAGCAATTTCTTTCATAATCACAAAAGCAGAGCGTCTTGTTGACCAATCTTCTAATACAACAATTGCCAAACCGTCGTTAAAACTAGAAAGCGTACCAAAAGAGCGTGGCGCACGTATTAACAATCTGCTCACTTCGCCAGAATCCACATATGGCATTAAGCGTTTTTCAATTTCGGTCATATATTCTTCTGTATAATTATAAGAAGCACCTTCTGGGCCATTTACCAGTAAGAAGAAAGCACCCCTATCCTCTTTAGGTGTGTATTCGGAAGGCACTGCCTTAAGCAGTACATAACCCGCTAAGCCCAATGCAAAGAAAAGACCCAGCATTTTATACGGATGCTTAATCGCAACATGTAAAACTTTCTTATAATTGCGACGTAGCTTCTCTAAGCTATTATCCACATAAAGATTTACTTTGTTTTTCTTTTCTTTTTTAAGGATTTTTGACGCAATCATTGGGCATAACGTAAGTGCCACAAAGGTAGAAAATGAAACCGCGGCAATAAGCGTAATAGAAAATTCTGTAAACAAACGACCCAAATCACCTTCTAAAAAGGTTACAGGTACAAACACCGCAATGGTTACCAATGTTGTCGCAATAACTGCAAAACCAACTTGCCTTGTGCCTTTATAAGCAGCAACCAACTTGCTTTCGCCATTTTCAATGCGTCTGTAAACATTTTCAAGTACAACAATGGCATCGTCTACCACCAAACCAATGGAAAGAACAAGTGCCAATAATGTTAATAAGTTCACAGAAAAGCCTAAAAAGTATAACGCAATAAACGTAGAAAGAATTGAAATAGGTACCGTTACAGCAGGCACCAACATACTGCGCAAACTACCTAAGAAAATATAAATAACTAAAACAACAAGTCCTGCCGCCAAAAAAAGCGTTTTATAAACTTCAGAAATAGCACCTCTAATAAATACAGATGTATCGTAAGAGTTAATAATTTCCATCCCCTCAGGTAGGGTTTCTCTTAAACGTGCCGCAAGCTTTTCAGCCTCATCTGCTACCGCAATTGTGTTGGCTTTAGATTGTTTAATAACACCTAAACCAATCATTGGGCGCTCATTACCTCTAAAAAAGGTACGTTTTTCAATAGCTGCCTTTTCAATTTTAGCAACATCTGCTAAGTAAATAAAATCATCGCCATCTTTTTTAATAACAAGGCGTTTAAAATCATCCGCATTTTTGTAGGCACGTTCAATGCGAGCTGTAAACTGGACTTCTTCCGATTCTATTTGACCTGCTGGCAGTTCAATATTTTCTTCACGAAGTTTTTGCTGAATATCTTGTACCGTAATTTGGCGTGCGGCCATTTTTTGCCTATCAAGCCAAACGCGCATAGCATACTCCAAACCACCACCAATACGCACACGGGCAACCCCTGGCAGTACCGAAAATCTATCTTGCAGGTTACGCTTTGCATAATCTGTAAGTTCTAAGGTGTTCATGCGATCAGAAACAAGATTAAACCATAAAATAACATCATCGCTAGAATCTGCTTTTTGGATATCTGGAGCATCCGCCTCTTCTGGCAAATTATCAATAACACCAGAAACACGATCTCGAATATCATTCGCAGCAGCATCAATATCTTGCTCTACATCAAACTCAATATTAATACGAGAACGCCCATCCGAAGACGTAGATGTAATAAAACGTATACCCTCCACGCCAGAAATACGGTCTTCTATGACTTCGGTAATGCGTGTTTCAACCGTTTGGGCAGATGCCCCCACATAAGATGTATCAATAGATACAACAGGCGGATCAATATCCGGATACTCTCTTAACGGAAGCCTCTGATAGGCAATAATAGAAAATGTAACCAGTAATAAAGAAAGTACCGTTGCAAAAACAGGGCGTTTTACAGAAATATCAGAAAGAAACATAGACTACTTCCCTTCTTTTAACATTTGCTTAAGCGTTTTCTTTTCTGCCTCTACAGCTTTAACCTTAACTTTAGCGCCATCTTTAACTTTCATGACACCGTGGTGAATAATCTGGTCACCTTCTTTTAAGCCTTCAAGAACTTCTACAACACCGTATTTACGCTGACCTAGAGTTATTTTTGTATATTGAGCCTGTTTACCTTCTTCTACTGTAACTACTTTAAACACAAAATCATTTTTACCGCGTTTAATAATGGATTCTTCAGGAATTGTTAAACTTTTACGTGGGTTTGCAAGTAAGTTAACTTTGGCAAGCATACCGTTTTTAAGTAGGTTCTTTTCATTTTCAACAACGGCGCGCACACGCAGCGTACGCGTCACAGGGTCTACCTGAGTATCAATGTATGTAACTTTACCCATAAAATCAATATCGTAAGCATCTGTTTTTAAAAGGATTTTATCACCAATTTCAGTATCACTCAAATACCTTGAAGGGAGACTAAAATCGACTTTCATTTTACTTAAATGGTCAAGTGTCGCCATCACATCACCTGGCTGTACAAATGTACCCACGCTCATATCAATAATACCTAAAACACCAGAAAATGGTGCTCTAATTTCACGCAGAGTTAAGCGTGCCTCAACCGCTTCCACATTGGCTTTTTGGGTTTCATAGGCGGCTTTACGTTCCTGATAAATAGCATCAGAAACAACATCCTTTTTACGCAAGCTTTTTGCACGTTCATAAGCTCTTTTGGCTTCATATAATGCAGATTTAGCGGCTGCAAGGTCCGCCTCTTCTTCTCTTTTATCAAGAGTAAATAATAAATCGCCTTTTTTAACTTGGCTACCTTCTGTTACATGTATTTGTGTAAGCTTTTTAGCTGTTTCTGTGGTTATTTCTACAGTATCAAAAGCTTTAACAGTACCAATAGATTCAATCACATCATAAAAAGATTCTTGCTTTACAGGGGCAACAAAAACTGGTTGCTGCGCATAAGCGATTTGAGAATTTATAAGAAAGATAGACGCAAAAGAAAATAGAAGCTTATTCATAAAAGTAGCTCGCCTTTAAACAAGTTAAAACATTAAACTATTAACAGTTAAACAGATAATAAAAGCCAAGAAAACCCTTTTATATTTAAGGTTTATACTGGCTTTTATTATTAAGTATTATAATTTAAACGTCGTTAAGGAGAAAATCCTTCTGTTTTAAATATATAACTTATATTTACTGAATAACACCGCAAGCAATACGCCTACCAGAACCACCAATAGGCTGTGTTATATGATCATCCTCATTTATATGAACCATTAGGGTTGAACCATCTTCATCCAACAAGGCTGGTTTAGATGTATTTGGTAAAATAGCAACCATTTCTGTATAAAGTTCTACATGTACGCTACCATCTGCATGCACAATTAAGTTTGGTAAGTTACCTTCATGAGGGCCTTCTGTATGTAAAAAACCATGAGGTTTACCCGTTGGCATAATATGCCCTTGTGCTTTTTTAAAGCCTTGAGTATCTTCGCAGGTGCCTTTTTTATGAAAATGCATGCCGTGCTTACCTGCTGGTAAGTTTTCTGCTTTAATTTCAATAATAACCCCTTCTGTTCCTTGAGTAAAAGAAGCTGTACCAATTGTTGCACCACTATTGTTTATAAGAGTCGCTTTCGCGGTAATTATATCTTTAGCAATAGCAGTGTATGAAATAAATGATGCGATAAAAGCACCAGATAAAATTTTGAAAAACATAAGTTCACCTTAGGTTTGATTGTTGTTATACTTAGGCCTTAATTTAAAAGTATAACAGCAGATAAGGTACAAACCAATGGCAACAATACCAAATTTTCCGGAAAATTTAGATTTAACAAACTTACAAAATTGGGTAAACGAACTAAAAGTTGCCAATAATTGGAAGCATTCTGTTGATAAAATTGATGCCGAATTTTTACTATTTATTGAAGAATGCGGTGAACTTGCTAAAGAAATACGTCGTATGAAAGGCGGTAATATTGCCGAAGATTCGACACAAGAAGAAGCTCTTGCTCATGAATTTGCAGATGTACTTACCTACTTAGCAGAACTTGCAAACCTTTGTGATGTAAATTTAGAAGAAGCCTTAAAAAGTAAAATGGACAAGAATAAGCAACGACAGTGGCAAAAAGCACAAGCTAAAGCATCTGCTTAAATAACAAACGACAAAGCTTTAAACCTAGCCAAAAAGCTGTTAAGCAAAGTATAACCGAGCCGCCTATATATAAGGCGGCTTGTTTTATATCGCCACGTTCAATTAAAGAAATACTATCCAAACTAAACGTAGAAAATGTTGTAAACGAGCCTAAAACGCCCACTACAAGTAACAAACGGATTTCTTGCGATACAGGTGCAAAATAAGCAAAAGCTTCCACAAGGAGCGCAAGTACAAATGAACCAATAAAGTTCACTGTCATTGTTGCCCAAGGGAAGCTTGATGTGCCGATAGAAATCATTAGCAGGTAGCGCAATACTGCACCTAATGCACCACCTGCTCCGACGATTATAATTTAATTAAGCAATTGAGCTATCTTTCAGCTCTAAACGTTTAGAAACAACAGACCAGACACGTTCTGCCACCTCTTCTACCGAGCCTTCTGCATTAATAATAACGCAACGCTCTGGGTTTTGCTGAGCAATTTCTTTAAAGCCTTTGGCAATACGTTTTTGGAATTCAACACCTTCTTTTTCCATACGATCTTCTGCACCTGCCACAGCAGACATACGTGCAAGAGCACGATTATGCGCTTCATCTGCAGAAATCATAAAAATAAGGGTAAGGTCAGGGTTATTATCGCCTACAGTTTGCTGGTGTAGTAAATCAATAAAGTTGCGATCAAAACCACGGCCATAATGTTGAAAAGCCATCGTACTATCTGCAAAACGGTCACTAAGAACAATTTTACCTTCTTCTAATGATGGTAAAATAAGTTGGCGCAAATGTTCATTACGCGCTGTATAAAACAGCATCGCTTCTGATTTTGCATCAAACTTATCACTATCGCCTTTTAAAAGCAGGTTGCGAATTTCTTCTGCAACCGCTACCCCACCAGGCTCACGTGTTAAAACAACCGAAATACCTAAGCTTAAAAGTTTTTCATTTAACATACGAATTTGTGTTGATTTACCTGAACCATCAACACCTTCAACAGAAATAAAGAGAGGTTTATAAGCAGTCATAAGATTCACCTAAAAAAGGAATTAATTTCAAAAAAACATTAACAATAATAATATTTTAATACAATAAAAAAGGGGCATTGAAGCCCCTTTTTTAACAGCACACAACTAAATATTACGAATAGAAGCGTGTTTTGATTGTGCATCGCGGAAGCGACGGTTTACAACATCCCAAGCAACATTACCGAAAAAGGCGTTAATGTAATCAGGGCGGCCACCTGCTTTGTGGTCCACCATATAAGCGTGTTCCCAGCAGTCCATAACTAAAACAGGGTTAAAACCAGCAATATTACCATCTTCATGTAATTGTACGAAGTGGTTGTTCAAGTCACCTGTTACAGGGTCCATTGCACAAATAGCCCAACCAATACCACGAGACTTACCTGTTGCCATAAAATCTTCTTTCCAAGCATCAAAAGAGCCAAAAGATTTTTCAACCGCTGCAATAAAATCAGCCGCTGTTGTTTCTGGTACATTATGTTTTAAGTTAGCGAAATAGTATTCGTGAAGCACCATACCATTAAATTCAAAACCAAAACGACGGCGACGATCGGCATAATTAGGTGTACCACCTTTACCTTCTGCACGAAGCTCTTCTAGTTCCTTTTTTAATGCATTTGTTTGCACAACATATGCAGCGTATAGGTTCCAGTGATCATCGATCTGTGCTTCTGAAATACCTTGTAAACGAGTTGGTTTTAGATGTTCCTGAACTTTATAATCCATAATATTTCCTTACTTCTTTTTCTTATCTGAAAAATATTTAAACAATAATAACTTATGCATCGATAGATGAAAAGCCCTCATCGTCATCATCTTCTAAATTAATTTTTAATTTACCCTCAAGCCACATCACGACAGGTGCTGCTACAAATATAGATGAATATGTACCTACAATTACACCAAATAATAATGCAAAAGCAAAATCATGAATAACTTCACCGCCAAACATAAATAGCATAGCCAACACAACAAGTGTTGTGAGGGATGTCATAAGTGTACGGCTTAGCATAGAATTTACGCTTAAGTTTAAAATTTCTGCAAAGGCAAGTTTTTTATATTTTTGCATCGTTTCACGAATACGATCAAATACAACAATCGTATCATTTAATGAATAACCAATAATTGTTAAAATTGCCGCAAGCACAGGTAAGCTAATTTCCTTCTGCGTTAACGAAAAAACACCTACGGTAATAATTACATCATGCGCAAGTGCTGCAATTGCACCTACAGCAAAACGCAGTTCAAATCGTGCACTTACATAAACCAAAATAGCGATAAGAGAAACAACAGTTGCAAGGAGCCCTTTCTCTTTAAGCTCTTCACCAATTTGTGGGCCGACAAATTCTACACGGCGCACTTCTGCACTGCCTGAAACTGTTGCAACAGCATTACTAATTTGCTGTGCAATGGTATCATTCATACCTTCTGTTTCTTTAGCTGGAAGCCTTACTAGAACTTCGGTTGGGCTACCGTATTCTTGGATAACAGGGCTAAAACCTGCTTCTGATAATGCATCGCGCATTTTAGATATTTCTGTTGGCTGCTGTAGCTGAAGTTGCACAAGCGTACCGCCTGAAAAATCAATACCATAATTTAAGCCTTTAAGAGCCAAAAGCACAGCTGTTGCCATAATCATAAAAACAGATAGGCCAACAAACATAATGCGTTTACCAATAAAGTCAAAGTTTGTATGTGTTGGTACAAGACGTAACATGGTTAATATTCTCCTTAACTTTATTTAAGCTTTAAGTTTTTTAGGCTTAACTGTTTTTATCCAAGCAACAAGAATAAACCTTGTTACCATTGTCGCTGTGAAAATAGAGGTTGCGATACCTACGCTTAATGTAAGTGCAAAACCTTTAATTGGACCAGAACCAATAGCAAATAACACCACCGCTGCAATAAGCGTTGTGATATTGGCATCCAGAATTGTACCAAATGCCGATTTAAAACCTTCTTCTAAAGCTCTAGTAGGTTTGCGGCCTGCACGTGTTTCTTCTCTAATACGCTCAAAAATAAGTACGTTTGCATCTACCGCCATACCAATCGTAAGTACAATGCCTGCAATACCAGGCAATGTAAGTGTTGCGCCTAAAGCAGTCATGACACCGACAATAAGTACAACATTAGCAAGCAAGGCCATATTTGCAGCTAAGCCAAAACCTAGGTAAAATAAAACCATAACAACCAGCACAGCTATAAAACCTAAAGCCACGGCTGTTGTACCAGCATTCACAGAATCTGCACCTAATGAAGGACCTATTGTGCGTTCTTCAATAACTTTAACTGGGGCTGGTAGCGCACCTGCACGCAAAATAGCGGCGAGGTCTTCTGTTTCTTTCACACTAAAACTACCTGTAATAGAAGCATTACCGCCTAAAATAGGCTCACGTAGATTTGGTGCTGAATAGACTTTACCATCAAGCACAATGGCCATGCGTTCGCCGACATGTTTTGTAGTAAGGTCTGCAAACTTGCGAGTACCGCGTGTATCAAAACCAATAAAAATAGCTGGACGGTTAGATTCATCAAAACCTGCAGAAGCTGAATTTAAGTTTTCACCAGTAAGGGCTGGACGACGCTTCAGTAAGTAGGGTATTTCGTATACCTGACCATCCCCAGACACAACTTGTTCATAATAAATTTTTGTACCTGCTGGTGCACGGCGACGCATCGCCTCTTCCGCTGTCATACGTGTATCCACCAAGTGGAATGAAAGCATAGCTGTACGACCTATAATAGATTTTGCACGGCTTGCATCCTCAACACCCGGAAGCTCAATAATAATACGGCGCGTACCTTGGCGTTGTATCACAGGTTCAGAAACACCAAATTCATCCACACGAGAACGTAAAATTTCTAGAGTTTGTTCTAACGCATAACGCTCTTTATTTAACTTAGCGTCATCCGTTAAGTAAATCTTAAAAGCAGCATTTTCACGTTCAATATAATATTCACGCGAAATTTCTTTACGTAAACGCTTATAAGCTTCTTCTGCGTTTGCAATATTTGTAACTAAGAAAGAAACTTCCGACTTATCTGATTTTAAACCACGATAACCGATACGCTCACCCTTACGGCGCAATACATTCCTGATATCATCTTCAAGGTTTTCATTCGCTTGTAAGAAAGCTGCATCCACATCAACCTCCAACACTAAATGAGAACCACCTTGCAAATCTAGACCTAAATTGATCTTATCTTTAGGTAAAAATGACGGTAAGTTTGTAATGGCTTTTTCTGAAAGTACGTTTGGTAGAGCGTTAACTAAACCAAAAACAAGCACAGAAAAAATTGCGATTTTTTTCCATAATGGGAATTTAAGCATATCGTTACCTTTTGTTTTGCCTTAATTGAAAAAAGTTAAGTGAGCTTACAGAAATTTAAGAAGCTTTCTTTTCTTTAGCTTCTTCTTTCTTATCCGTTTTATTTGTTTTTGCTTCAGTTTCTAGTTTGTCACTTTGCAAACCAAACACAAAACTACGTGCTAATTTAACTTTAACACCTTCAGCAATTTCTACCTGAATAAGTTTATCATCAATAAGCTTTGTAACTGTTGCAAGCACACCGCCTTGCGTAATAATTTTATCACCCTTGTTTAGGTTTTGTGTCATATCACGGTGTTGTTGTTCACGCTTGCTTTGTGGACGAATAACAAGAAAATAAAAGATGGCAAAAAGTGCCAACATCATAAATAAAGAGCCAGTTGCGCCACCTTGCGCTGCTTGTGGTGCAACTTCTTGAGCATATGCAGTTGTACTAAACATAATTGTTGTCTAATCCTTAATTTTTATTTGTATCTTTAGCGCCCCTAGATTAGGCTATTTGAGCATTGTTGTCTATATAAAGCGCAGACAAAGGCAAAAACAAACTAAAAATTATGCATATTTTTTAATCAACAAAAAGAGATAACAGATGATCCAAAATATTGCTCTCGTGCTAAAAAAAGGTGATACAGGCGCCCAAAAAGCTGCAAAACTCCTTATTAATTCAGTTATCAAACATGGACTTAACGCATATATTTCTGATGATCATAAAGAGGAGTTTGAAACCACAGCTCCTTTTATAACAGATGCAGAAATTCGTGAGAAAATTGATTTAGTCTTCGCACTTGGGGGAGATGGCACATTTTTAGTTGCTGCAAATAAAATATATGCAAGTGAAGCCCAGCTTATAGGCATTAATTTAGGCCATTTAGGGTTTTTAACTGAGCTGGAAGAATGTAGCGATTTTGATACTGTTATTCAGAACATAAAAGATGGCAAAATCCAAGCCCATAAAAGACCTTATTTAGATGTTGTGGTGACACGTAATAGCAAAGAAATTTTAAGCGGTCATTTTTTAAACGATGCGGTTATGCACCGTAGTGCAGACAATAATATGATGAGCTATAACCTTTGTGTTGCAGATGAGTTTGTAACATCTGGCAGTGGTGATGGGTTTATTATTTCAAGCCCAACAGGCTCTACTGCGTATAATCTTTCTACTGGTGGGCCATTAGTACACCCAAGCTTAGATGTTGTCATTCTTTCGCCTATTTGCCCACATAATTTAAGCCTAAAGCCAATTGTTATCCCGCCACAAACGGTTGGATTACGCCTTACAAAGGGTAAGGCAACACTCTTTTTAGATGGTAAAAAACAAATAGAACTTCAGATAGATGATCATATTAAAGTAACCAAATCTAAAAATTATTTACGATTATTTAGTCAAGATAAGCATTCTTTCTTCTACCTGCTTAACACTAAGTTAGGCTGGGGATCACCTCAATAAATAAACAGATATAAAAAAGGGAGCTTTTAAGCTCCCTTTTAATTTAACTAACTTAACCTTGTTTACCTTTTTTAGGTAAAACCTTTAAAGGATTAATCGCACGTGCATTTCTGCGCACTTCAAAATGAAGTTGTGGTTTATCCACATTACCTGTTTGCCCTGCCAGAGCAATAACTTGGCCTTTCGCTACAGTTTGACCACGCTTGACGCGCAACCTGCTAGCGTGCGCATAAGCTGTAATAACACCATTTTTGTGACGCAACAGGACAAGATTACCGTATTTTTCTAAACCACTATCGGCATAAATAACCTTACCACCATCTACAGCAAAAACAGGTGCCCCCTCATCTACTGCAATATTAATACCTGTGTTTTCAATACCATTTTCTTTTTTACCAAAACGGCTAATAACACGACCTTCTGCAGGCCATATCATACCCTTAGCACGGCGTAAATCTTCACGAATAATTGGGCTTGTAACATCACCTTTAACCACACGACGTGTCATTGGAACTTGAATGCGCATACCTGCTTTAAGATCTTGCGGTTTATCAAATTCGTTTGCAGCCATAAGGTCAAACGGAGATACATTATATTGACGACCAATGCGATACAGTGTTTCGCCACGTTTTACAGCGTGTGTTGTAAAAGTAACAACTTCTTCTGTTTGTTTTGTTTTAGAAACAACAGGTGTTAAAGAAGCCTCTTTTTTACCCTGTGGCGTTGCTGTTAATGATTTTGAAGAAGCTGATGACGTAACGCGATTTGTAAACCCATAAACACGTTTGGTATTTTCAGCAGATGTGACTTCCGTTGCAGGTTTAATAATAATAACATCACCAGGACTTAGCTGAGATGAGCGATTCATATTATTAAGTTTCATAAGCTCTGATGGCGTAACGTTATAGTCTCTGGCAATTTTATATAGCCATTCACCCTGCTGAACCTTATGCGTAACCGCAGGTACTTTAGCAACAGATGTACGTAATCTGCTACGTTCTACACGAGGCTTTGAATAGCTTTTTGCCTGAATAGACTTAGAAAGCATAGGCTGAGGTTTAGAAGGCAACAAATTATTAAGAAAATCAGTTGAATCCTTAATTGTGCAACCTGTTGTAAAAGCTGCAATCAATAAGCTAGATGTTACTTTAATTTGCCACGCCATATTTTTTATACTTCCCTTTTATCCGCCCATTACCAAATTATAAACAACAATACCCAAAATAAGTACAACCGCCGCAGCCATTGTAAGTGGGTACATGTTATCTTCGATCCACGCTTTAAATGGTAACCCACCACGCCATAATAGCCAAGCGATTAGGAAAAAGCGTAAACCACGTGAAATAAGCGACATTCCAACAAATGTGGCGATATTCATGCCTACAAAGCCACTCGCAATTGTGAAAATTTTATAAGGGATGGGTGAGAATCCTGCAACAGCTATAATCGCCCAATCATACACATCGTACCAACTTTGGAATTGCGCAAATTTATCTGAAATGCCGTAAATATCAATTACAGCAGCACCTGCGCTATCAAAGAATACACGACCAATTGCGTAACCAAACACACCACCTAAAACAGAACCTACAGTACAAACGGCCGCATACCTAAAAGCCTTATTAAAGGCAACTAAACACATAGGGATAAGCAATACATCAGGTGGAATTGGGAAGAAAGAAGATTCTGCAAAGGCAACAATAAATAGCCACATCTCTGCACGAGGGTGACTTGCTAGCTTAAGCACCATATCATAAAGTTGTTTGATCATAACCTTTAAGAACTCCTTACGCTGGATTTTAGGTCTTTATCTGTATGCCCTTGTTCACCAACAAGTGGCACAAATTTAACATAACCAAGCAACTCTTGCGTTACTTGGCCTTCTTCATCTTTAGTAATTTTCATTAAACGCTGATCAGTATCATCTGAATGCCCTACAGGAATAACCATAATGCCTGTAGGCGCTAGCTGATCTATAAGGTTTTGGGGCACAGTTGGGCTTGTTGCTGTTACCATAATACGATCAAAAGGTGCTTGATTTTTCCACCCTAATGAGCCATCACCCACTTCTGTGGAAAAGTTAAAGAACCCCATAGCATGCAAACGTTTTTCAGCAGATTGGGAAAGAGACTCCACACGCTCAACAGTATAAACACGACGAGCAAGTTTACATAAAATAGCTGTTTGATAACCTGAACCTGTACCTATTTCAAGGACTTTATGTGTTTTTTGAACATCCAATTTATGTGTCATCCACCCCACTACATAAGGCGATGAGATCGTTTGCTGATGCCCTATTGGGAAGCATTTATCTGCGTAAGCTTCTTCTTCAAAGGAGCCTGCAACAAAACTTTCACGCGCAACAGAATCCATTGCATCTAACACAACGTTATTATCTAAGCCATGGCTTTGAAGCTCTGTAAGTAGTTTATGGCGTGCGCGTGAAAGTCTCGATGTCATTTTTTAAGAAGCCTTAATAATGTCTTTACCCATGTAAGGGATAAGCACTTCTGGTACTTTTATAGAACCATCGGCCTGTTGGTAGTTTTCCATAACTGCAATAAGAGTACGACCCACAGCTAAACCAGAACCGTTTAGTGTATGAATAAACTGTGTATTACGCTCTTCATCACGGTAGCGTGCTTTCATACGTCGTGCTTGGAAATCACCAAAGTTAGAGCAAGAAGAAATTTCACGGTATTTATTTTGAGCTGGTAACCAAACTTCTAAATCATAACAACGGCGCGCATTGGCAGAAAGGTCTCCCGCACACAAACGCACTGTACGATATGGTAGTTTAAGGTCTTCCAAAATTTCTTCTGCATGACGGCGCATTTTTTCATGAATTTCCATAGAATCTTCTGGTTTTACAAACCAAACCATTTCTACTTTCATGAACTGGTGTTGACGTAAGTAACCACGCGTATCTCGACCAGCAGAGCCTGCTTCAGAACGGAAGCAAGGTGTCAGTGCCGTTAACTGAATTGGTAAATCTTTTTCTGAAAAAATTTCATTACGTGCGTAGTTTGTAAGTGGCGCTTCTGCCGTTGGTAGCAAGTAATAGCCTTCCGCTGTTTTAAATAAATCTTCTTCAAACTTAGGAAGTTGCCCAACAGCATACATAGAATCTGCATTACACATAAGTGGTGGGTTTACTTCTGTATAGCCATTTTGCTCTGTTTGTTTATTTAGCATATATTGGCCTAAAGCACGTTCTAGGCGTGCAATATCACCCTGCAGCCATGTGAAACGGCTACCTGCGATTTTAGCACCTAGTTCTGTGCTCATTTGGTTTAATTCTTCACCTAAATCATAATGGGCTTTTGGCTCAAAATCAAAAGAAGTTGGCTCACCATATGTATGCACAACAACGTTGTTTTCTTCATCTTGCCCTTCTGGTGTATCTGCATCCTGAATATTAGGCAAACCTTCAAGTAAGCCTGTAAAATCTTCTTGCGCTTGGCGCTCTACTTCTTGAAGATCTTTCATTTTAGGGCCAATAGTTTTCATTTCTTCAAATAAATGAGAGGCATCTTCACCTTTAGCTTTAAGGCTACCTACTAAGGATGAAATTTCGTTGCGGCGCTGTTGCAGCTCCTGTAAGTCTGTCATAACTTGACGACGTTTTTCATCTAAAGCAAGTAACTCTTGAGCTTTTGGTTCTGCACCACGAGCTTTAAGAGCATTATCCAGTACTTCTGGATTTTCACGAATAAGTTTAATATCTAACATTATTTTTTATCTCTTTTTACGCTGTATTTTGAAGAAATTATTCTGATTTCATCTTAAAGAAAGATACTACCAAATATTATGCGGATTCGCTAGTCACTTGGCGTCTTTTTTCAATAAAATATCCAAAGAGGATTGAGACTTCATATAAAAGCCACATAGGGATTGCAAGAAGCAATTGAGATGTTGGGTCTGGCGGTGTAAAAATAGCCGCAAAAACAAAAATAATCAAAATAGCATAACGCCTAAAATAATTAAGCTTAGCAACTGAAATCACAGCCATTTTTAAAAGAACTATAAGAACCAATGGCAATTGAAAAGCCAAGCCAAAGGCAAAACAAAGCTTTGTACAAAAATTTAAATAAGCTTTCATTGTCGGTAAGGCCGTTACAAGCTCGGTCTGAAAAGCAAAAAAGAATTCTATAACAACCGGCAACACAAAGTAAAAACAAACAGCACCGCCTGCATAAAACAAAACAGGCGCCAAAAACATCATCGGCCAAGCAAAAGTTTTTTCTTCTTTATACAATCCAGGGGAAACAAAAGCCCATAGCTGATAAAAAACAACTGGCATCGCCACATAAAGAGCTAAAATAAAAGCTAATTTTATTTGTGTGAAAAAAGCTTCATGAACCTCTGTAAAAATAAGATTTGGTTTTGCGTTTTGGGCAATATCAAGAGGCCAGAGTAAAATAGAAAAAAGAGGCTCAATAAAATAATAGCAGGCAGAAAAAGCGATAATAATCGCCAAAATCATTTTAACCAAGCGGCTTTTAAGTTCTTTAAAATGAGAAGAAAGAGAAGTTGCTTCCATCATTATTTCCCAGCAACATCATCATCTTTTAAAGGGTCAGACTCTGTGAGTTCTCTCATAAAACCTTTAACTTTACGGCTAAATTTACCTAACTGGCGCGCCACTTCGGGTATACGTTCAGGGCCAACAAAAATAGTGGCAATAACCATAATAATAAAAAGTTCTACAAGACCGATATTAAACAAAGGGAGTTAACCTTCTTTTTTATCTGAATCTGTTTGTTCTGAAAGAGATTCTTGTTTGTTCTCAGGTGCAGAACCCTCTTCTTTCATACCTTTTTTAAAAGAAGACACACCCTTACCAAAGTCCCCCATTACTTTTGGCAGTTTACCTGCACCAAAAATAACAAATACAATAATAAGGATAATAATTAACTCAGTAGAACCAAACATCTGGTTACTCCTTTACTTTACAATAACTGGTACAACACCATCATCAAAAACATCAGCTAAGCGCATATCTCCAGAAAGCACATAACCTGCAATACCGTAAATTTCTCTTAATACTTTAGCATTTAACGTAACACCACGCCAGCTTGGCAAATAATCTGCAAGCCCCATTTCGCCACGTTGCAACACATAAACTGGGTAGGCAATTGGGTTAATGCCACGCGCTCTATAAGCCGCTAAAGACCTTAACATATGCAGTTCATCTGTGACTAAAAGCACATCTTTTGCTACATTTTCTTTCAAAATACGAGAAACTTCAAGCGCGCTTTCTTTTGTGTTTAAAGAGGTCTCTTCTATTAATACAGGAGTTACTTGTGCGCGAGATCTTGTAAAGTAATTCTTAGCTACAGCCGCCTCTGAGGGATACCTGTGACCATAGGTTTTACCACCAGAAATAAGCACCGGCACGCGTGAGCTTACTTTATCCTGAATTTCAAATGACTGTGCCACACGCTGGTACGTATCAGCAGAAGGAATCCACTCGCCTGAACCCGTTAGGGTATTACCACGCGTCAGCACAATAATCATATCTAAATCCATACGCCTTAAACGCTCGTATGTTGGCTGTGTTGGAGTATGTGCTATTAAGCCTGTCGCCAGCAAACGCCCCATTGCTGAAGTTGAAAACACCCAACCAAAAACAATTGCAGCCAATAATAAATAGGCAGAAAGCTTACGTTTATAGCCAAAAAAGTAAAGCGCCAAAAGACATAGGAAAATAGAAATTCCCGGTGGCGTAATAAGAGACATAATTAATAGTTTCATAAGCTAGACCTCTGCTCATTTAAACAAAAACTAAATTTTGTAAAATATTCACTGTAAATATATACAGTGGCTGAATAATTGTAAACAAAAGACCTAAAAACATTAAGCCCAAAAGAATAAACATACCAAAAGGCTCTGTCTGGCCAAATTTGGATTGAAAGGGTTCTGGTAATAAAGCATGCAAAACACGTCCGCCATCTAAAGGCAATAAAGGAAGCAGGTTAAATACCATTAAAATTACATTAATTTGAACTGAAAACAACAGTATTTGCACAAGAGGTTCTGCTATATACTCAGGAAAAAAAGTAACAAAATTCATAAGTAAAACAGATAATATTGCCAAAAACAGATTAACCCCCGGGCCTGCAAGTGCAACTTTAATAGAATCCCATTTAATATCTCTTAATCTGTTAAAATTAACTGGTACTGGTTTGGCATAACCAAACAAAAAGCCTGCTCCTGTAAATAACAGTACCGCCGGAATTAAAATAGTACCAATAGGGTCTATATGTTTAACAGGGTTAAGGGTAAGCCTACCCATCATTTCTGCTGTATTATCACCACATTTTTTTGCCATGTAACCATGAGCGGCCTCATGCAATGTAATTGCAAGCACTAATGGAATAGATACAATACTAATAGTTTGTAAAATGCTATGTATATCCATTAACTAGGCGATCCCGTTTTCTGCATAAATTTGGAGTAATTCTCTATATGAATCTTTAAGAACATCGGGGTTAGGTGGCATAAGCGCTGGCAATTTTTGTATTTTAGCATGTGCTTTACCGCTAAGTTCAAATTTACCAGAAAGAGCACTTAAATCATTATAATAACTTTCAAGGGCTTCTTCTGTAAGTTCATTTAAGAACAAGTCCCCACGGCAATATAATAACAAGTCACAGCCAGCATTTAACGATTTTTCTGCTCGACTAATAATATCACCTTCAAGAGCGCCCATTGTAAGATCATCGCTTACAATTAGTCCTTCAAGGCCAATATCTTCTTTCATCATCTGAATTATTTTAGCTGATTGAGTTGCACAATTTTCAGCATCTAATGCCGTATATTTAACATGCGCTGTCATAACAAAAGGCACCGCCGCATTCATTTCAAAAGGTTTAAAGTCAACCTTAACAAGCTGTCCTGCCATTGCATCTACAACTGGTAATTCTTTATGAGAGTCTGCCATTGCTCGCCCATGCCCTGGCGCATGCTTAATAACTGGCCAGACCCCACCTGCTAGTAAGCCAGAAATTGTTGCCCCACAAAGGTGCCCTACTTTTTCAGGGTCTGATCCAAAAGAACGATTTCCAATGACATCATCTGTTTCAGGGAACTTAACATCAGCAACAGGTGCGCAAGTACAAGTAATACCATAACTAAGCAATTGAGCTGCAGTTAAAAAGCCATTAAGCATTGCAGCACGCACAGCTATTTTAGGGTCTTTATTATAAAGATTACCTATTTTTTCTGCTGCTGGTGCCTGATAAGGCGTCCACTTAATACGGCGTACGCGGCCACCTTCTTCATCAATCAGAATAAGAGGTGTTGCAAAAGGGCTTAGCTCCTTAAGCTCAGCAACAAGTTTTTCTAGCTGAGCATGCTCTTTACAGTTCCAACCAAAGAGGATAAACCCCGCTGGGCGGAGTTTATCTATAGCTTCTTTTGTGCGTGCATCAAGCTCTGGTCCAGGTACAGCAACAATAAAAGGAGAAATAGGCCTAGAGTTTAGCATAGAAACAATTATGCCCTAACGCTTTAAGCTTATCACAGTCCGCCTTAGCAGATGCTTTATCAGGGTAACCGCTCATGTAAGCACGGTAATAAACACCTTTAGCGCCCAGATCAACACGTTTAACTGTGCTCGGTATATTTTTCAGAACATCTGGGAATTTTTTACGATAGTAATCATTCGCACGTTCTGCATCTGCAGCATTGCGATATGAACCCATTTGGATACCATATTCAACCGTTAAAGTTTTAGCAGATTCTTTTACTTTTTCCTCTGCTTTATTGACAACTTTAGCGACTTTTTCTGATGTTTTTTTCGTTTCTGTCACCACAGCAGATTTAGCTAACTCGGCAGCTTTTTTAGCATCTGCTTTCGCTTTTTCCATAGCGGCGACTGCTTTTGCCTTTTCTTGCGCTTGCTTTTCTTTTAAAGCTTTTGCTTCAGCATCCAACTTAGCTTGTTGCGCAGCTAGTTCTTTTTGCTTTTCTTCTGCTTGTTTAATTTGCTCTTGAGCTTCAGGTGAATTCACATCAACCTTATCAGAAACAGCATTTAAAAGGTCAAACACCTGCTTATCTCTATTTGGCACTTTCATACCGCCCTCATCTTCTGCACGTTCCTTATAGGCCATTTGTGGCGCTTTCACGAGAGGAGGCTCAAGAAATTCAGATTCAATATCATCTTTTTTGGCTGTTGTGTACCAGATCAAACTTACAAAACCTGCAAATGCAACAAGCAAAGCGCCGCGTTTAAACATGGCATAAGGTTTTGTATTTTTTGCATAAGCTGCGTACTTAGAGTGGCGCATCTTTTGTCACCTTCTTTATTTTTGTTTCTATTAAATTCTATACAAGCTGTAGATTAGCACCTCACTTAAAAAGTGTAAAGTTCAAACGGCCTTATTCTGTATTATTTAAAGCAAAACTTTTATAAATAAACTTAGCAACACAATAAAAAATTAAACTTTGCTGATCCTTTGTTTCGTATAAATATTTCTGATTAAATACATTAGAAATATAATTTAGAGTATTTATCCTATTTTCAGATAAATCATGCGCTTTTTCTATACGATTACAACGATAGATAACTTCAATAAGAAAAGCTTTTAAAGCCTCTGGTACCATTATGCTTTGAAAATCTTCATGGATAAAATTATAAGAGGTAAGAATAAGCTCTAGTCGATACATAAAAAATGTAAGTTTATAAGATAACTCTTCATTACCCGTTTGTAATAAGAGTTTTTGATACAATGTTTCACTAAAAGAAACAGATGCCATACGACCTAACCCTTGCCTAAAAGCCTGATCAAGTACATCTTGGAAAAAGATTTCAGAGAAAGTTATATTAATAAAGCCTTTTAAAACAACAACCTCTTGTATAAATGCGTTTTTAATAAGCTCTTCAACATAGATTTTTTGTTGTGTTGGTTCCGTAAACAAATGCGCTATATAAAAGCAATATCGACCATCTTTTACTTTAAATTCTATTTCAGAACAAAGAGAAGCCGCATCTTTATTTAAGACACGGCTCAACGTATTTACAGCAAAAGATTGTATTTTATTTAGCATCTTTTCAAATTACGTACGCGTAGAAAGATCAAACAGCTTTTCATACTCTTGTTTAGCCGTTCTATCTGTCATCATGCTAATATAGTCGCAAATTTCTTTAGCTTTACCAACTTCATCAAACTTGTCTTCTGGTAGATGATGTTGAATTTCATGCGGCAAACACCTACGGTGTTCCATAAAAGTTTCAAATAATGATTTAACAACACGGTGCGCTTTTAAAGACATTCTATTTAAACGATAATGACGATACATACGGTGGAATAAGAACTTACGCATTTCTTTAATATCTGCCATAACCTCATCAGAAAAATCAACAAAAGGACGGCTGTTAGCACGAACATCTTCTACAGATTTAGGCTTATCTTCAGCTAATCGTTTTGTTGTTTCTGCAATAACATCGCCAACACATCTATTAATCATTTGGCGAATAGACTCTCTAATAAGAGCATACTCGTCCGCATCTGGGTAAGCTTTTTCTGTTTGTTCATAAAACTTATTAAAAATCGCTAAACGAGAGCGCACTTCCTGTAACGTAAGCGTGCCACCTGTTAAACCATCTTCCAAATCATGGTGATTATAAGCAATATCGTCAGAAATAGCTGCTACCTGTGCCTCTAAACCCGCAAAAGTATGGGGCTCAACTGCTTGCACATGTGGGTTTTGCAATTCTAGTTTATTTTTAATTGGGCCATTATGCTTAGCAATACCTTCTCTTGCTTCCCATGTTAAATTAAGGCCTTCAAAGCCAGGGTAGCGTTTTTCCAGCTCACAAACCAAACGTAGTGTTTGCTCATTGTGGCGGTAACCTCCAAGGTCTTTCATTACTTCATTTAAAGCATCTTCACCTGCATGTCCAAAAGGAGGATGACCCAAGTCATGGGCAAGAGCAATACACTCCCCTAAATCTTCATCTAAATTAAGTGCGCGGCAAATAGAGCGTGCAATTTGGGCAACCTCAATCGTATGCGTTAATCGAGTACGATAATGATCCCCTTCATGGTTCACAAATACTTGGGTTTTATATTGCAAGCGCCTGAAAGCCTCTGAATGAATAATACGATCCCTATCTCTTTGAAACGGCGTACGCGTTGCTGATTCAGATTCTTCATATTTACGGCCGCGAGATTTGCGCCAATCTGTTGCATATTCTGCTAAGGTCATAATAAACCCCTTATAATTTGTGGTTGTTTGTGATCTAAAAATCCCTTATATAATAGGTATAAATAATGTTTTATTTCAAGCTTTAGTTAGGTATTTTTATGAAAATCACATTTGAAGAACCACAAGTAGCCAATTCTGACGATATAAAAATAGATCTTGTTTTAACAGATTCTGCTGCCCGTCGCATTGAAAAACTTATGGAAACAGAACCAGAAGGCACAGATTTCTTACGTGTTTCTGTTTTAAGTGGCGGATGCAATGGTTATTCATACTCTTTCAAATTTGAAGATAAAAAAGGCCCTGCAGATATAGAAATCAAAAATGGTGATGCTATTTTACTTGTTGATGCCATTTCTTACGAGCTTATCAAAGGCTCCGAAATTGATTTTATTGAAACATTAGAAGCCTCTCAATTTGTCATCAACAACCCAAACGCAACATCTAGCTGTGGGTGCGGTAACTCTTTTGGCGTCTAATAAAGTTTCATAGTTACTTCACCCTTATATACTTAGTGTATAAGCCGCTCTTTAAAAGCAATATATTCACGCAGTTCTTTTTCAGTCTCTTGATAATGTTTTTCTAAACTATCAACATAAACAACAGAATCACGCATTGCTTTATGCACATCTTGCTCATTTTTTAAAATAGATTCAATCTTATCTGCATCTTCTCCTAATTGAAGCGCACCAACTTTCTTGCTAATTGACTTTAATTTATGAGCAGCTTCAATTGTATTTAAAACATTTTGAGCATCTTTATTTTTTATAATTTCTGCAATATGTAGTTTTGAATTTTCTAAGTATTTTTCAATCATATCTTCAAATCCCTCATTTAATAAATCTTTCACATCAGTAATAATTGATTTATCAACCGAGTCATTTGTTCCAGACTTTTGCTCAATAACCTCTTCAACAACACCCGAAACTCTCTCATTATCTTTGTTTATAGATTTCCATTTACAAAAAACAGCTTGTAAATCACCTAATCTAACAGGCTTTGTTAAAAAGTCATCCATCTGTGCATCTAAACATTTTTGCCTGTCTTCTGGTCCTGCATTGGCAGTAACTGCAATAATCGGAATACCACTTAATGTCTCGTCTTCTTTTATTCTACCTGTCGCCTCATAGCCATCCATACGCGGCATATGACAGTCCATAAGTATAAAATCAAAATCACTATCTTTTTTAAGAATATCTAGCGCCCGCAAACCATCTTCCGCTGTGTCAGACTCCAACCCTAAGCGGTTAAGCATCTGTACCATAATATCTCTATTTACCTGATTATCTTCAACAACGAGTACTCTATTGCCTTGCAAACTTTCCAATATTTGTTTTGAAGGTTTTACATCCTCTAGTTCTAAACCAGAATCTTTTTTACCCAAAACTTTCAAAAGAACACGTTCAAGTTGGTACTGATACGCAGGTTTCGCTAAATAAGCATCCACTCCAGAAGCTTTAATTTCAGAAATTGTCGCAAGACTATCCGACGATGTTAAAATAACAAAGGGCGTACTACTAAAACTAGGGTTTTTGCGTATTTCTTTACAAAACACAGCGCCATTCATATACCTCATATTAAAATCAGAAAGAATGATATCAAAACTAGAATCATTATCCATTTTAATATAATTAAGAGCTTCTGTCGCACTTTCAAAATCTATAGAACTAATCCCTAAATGGCTCAATTGCCCCATTAAAATATCTCTATTAATTTTAATGTCATCAACCACACAGGCCTTTAAGCCTTTTAAGCTATTAACATGCCCAAGACTTTCAGAAGCACCCCCTTCTTTATTCACAGGTAAGGTGTAAATAAAAGAAAAAACAGAACCTTTAGCAGGAGCGCTTTCTAATTTCAACTCTCCTCCCATCAACATTACAAGCTGTTTACAAATAGAAAGGCCTAACCCTGTTCCACCATACATTCTTGTGGTAGAAGAATCAGCCTGAACAAAATTATCAAATATTCTTTTTTGGTTCTCATGAGAAATACCAATCCCCGTATCTTTCACCTCAAAACAAATTTGCTGAACATCATCTATAGGCTTGCTATTATTTGCTAACGACACCTCAATAACAACATAACCAGCCTCGGTAAACTTAACAGCATTATTGGCAAGGTTTAAAAGAACCTGCCTTAACCTAAACCCATCACCAATATAAGAATTTTTAATAAGAGGATCTAATTTCACCAGAAAATCTAAATTCTTGCGCCTTGCAGCAACAGATGCAATATTAGCAACATCCTCAACCACCTCACTTACATCAAATGGTCCTTCTTCTAAAACAATTTGCCCTGCTTCAATTTTAGAAAAATCTAGTATTTCATTAATGATCTGCAACAAACTCTCGGCAGATTTAAGAATAATCTGCAAATCTTTATCAACAGCTTTATCTTCACTTTGTAAAATCAATTCTGCTGTGCCAATAATACCGTTTAAAGGCGTTCTAATTTCATGACTCATCGTCGCCAAAAAACTATCTTTAAGGCGGTTCGCCTCTTTGGCTTTTTCTATTTGTTCCTGAAGTTCTTTTTTATTATTTTCAAGCTCTTCTATGTAAGCCTTAATTTTACCATCTTTTTCTTTTAATTCTTTAGCTTGGTTTAAAAAGATTTGTAAAGATTTTGCAACATCACCAACCTCATCATAATTATCCTGATACGGGATTTTAGTTCTCAAATCACCTTCGGTTACTTTAAGCATCGTATTTTTTAGCTTAAACAATGGCTTTAGTACTTTAATACTCATAAAATAAAAAATACAAAAACCACTCAGAACCAATAAGGCGGAAACAACAATAGTAACCCAAGATGTATCTGTTTTTATAGACTTAATCGTTTCAGAAAGCCCTGCTTTTTCAGACGCTCTTACAGCTAAAAGCTGGCTTTGTAAAGATTCTATAGCAGAAATAGCCGAAATATCACTTACCTTAACAAATCCATCTATCTCTTTAATTGCCTTACCATTTAAAACCATCGCTTCTAACGTTGGTATTTTATTACGATATGTTAAAATAACACTTTCAATTTCTCTTAAAGCCTTTTCCTCTTCATAAAAAGTGCCAAGCACTCTGTATTTTGCGATTGCAATACCAGCAAGGCGAATGTTTTTATATACCTTCACTAAAAGCTCAGGGTTTTGCCTTAATAAGTAGTTTTTAAAATTATGAATCATACCGCCATAACCTATTTGCTGGCGTATATCAGTTAACAATGCAACCTTTTCAACTGTTTTTTGGTCAAAGGAATTCCATTGATTACTTAAATTATCAATTCTAGAATTAATAAATAAAGAGGCAAATATAAAAAGCCCAAATATAAAGCCAATAGATAAAAAGATAATTCTACTTAAGGTTTTTAAAGTCATTATCCTCTACCTCCACATATGCTAATAACTGTATCAAGCGTTTATTTGCTCTTTCCACATAACCAAAAACATCCGAAGGCGTTTTTCCTTGGTAATACTCGGTAGGATAATAACGAGAAACAGTTTCATTCGGCACGGCTTTAATTAATACTTCAGATAAATTATCAACAACTTCACCACTAAAAGTATAAACGATACTAGGTGTAACCTCATAAGAGCGAGACTTAGAACTTTTAATATCCAAAGCTTTATAAGGTAGTTGGTAATAAGCTCTTAACTTCCCTAATTTCTCATAAAAAGCCTCAACCAAAACCAAAACATCTGCTGGTTTTTTACCCGAATACTTTTGCGCTATTATTTGAGGTATTTCTACCGACTGCTCCTCTGCTATTTTATTCTCCAATTCAGTCAAAGCAACATCTACACCATCCCAAAGCGCATAAACATGGTTAGGTGTAAATCCATACTCAACATACATCCTTGCTCCAGCTAGGGATGACATCGTAAAAGTAGTCCCCAAACACAAGACAAACAAAATCAGTTTGTACATATACATGTTACCTTCCCTAATTTAAATCACAAAATAACAGATCAAATTAAGGCTAATACACACATATAAAACACTACAACAACTAAAGGTTAAAAGCTGAATAAAGGCTATAAAAAGCCCTAAAAATAAGATGATAATTGATAGACAAAGAACATTGTCATAAAACAAAAAAACAACGCCCCAAAATAATTTGGGGCGTTGTTTGACATTAGTGGCGGATGAGGAGGGATTCGAACCCCCGATGCCCTCTCAGACATGCCGGTTTTCAAGACCGGTGCATTCAACCACTCTGCCACTCATCCGCAAAGCTAATGCGAGGATGT
The DNA here is from genome assembly GCA_018623135.1 of Pseudomonadota bacterium. Classification (GTDB taxonomy): domain Bacteria; phylum Pseudomonadota; class Alphaproteobacteria; order UBA1280; family JAAZVW01; genus JAAZVW01. The sequence goes on along the minus strand of JAAZVW010000001.1, from coordinate 66,599 downwards.
TTTTACCCCATTTAACGCCCTCTTGTCTAGTCTTTTTTTACAAAAAAGCGCAATTTATTTATAAAAAATTACAACACACCTGCCAAGCTATTGTTTTTTCTTAAGGTTCATAAATAAATTTATTGTAGCAAAAACACCTGCAACAATAGTAGCCACACCGCCTGTTGTTAAACTCTGAGCAATCATTTGGCTTGTTACCGTATCAAAAAAAAGCTCAGATGTATTTTTTACAAAAGCAATAAGTTCATCCGAATACACAACGGAACTTGCAACCGTTGTTGTTGCAAAAGCTGTATTAAACTTTCCCTTTTGCACTAAAAAGCCCAAAATCTGGTTAAGCAAAGGCAATAGATGTTTTATTTTCATTTTTTATCCTTTTATTTTAAGGTGAACATCAAAATTAGGGCAACTTTTACGGCTATTGTGTTCATAATGGTTTTTAATGTGGATAGAAGGCCAGATAGACTGCAAAAACTGATGCACTTTTTTTAAAGATTCAAACTGTGCTTGCGTAAACCTATTAACACCAATCAAACAAGTCCCTACAGAGTATCTATTAAACCCTTTACAATGCGCACCAATTTCAGATACATCTCTGCCTATTTCCACCCTACCATCTGGCAAAATCACAAAGTGGTAGCCAATTTTTCTAAAACCACGCTTTTTATGCCACTTATCAATTGTTGTCGCATCCCCTATTTCGCTATCCGAACAATGGATAATGTGCTCTTGTATTTTTCTCATTAATGAACCCCTAAAACCCATTGTTTAATATAGGTAAAAGCAAAATTAGCTGCCGTTATAAAAGCTGCAAAACACCAAAAAACACCACCAACAAAACCTTTATATTTTGTTATTTCTTCTCGTAAAGATCTCATATCTTTACGAATTTCTTTTATTTCTTGGTGTAACATTTGTTGATGACTGTCCATAATATTTCAGTCCTTTACAAATTATTCAGCTCTTTAAAAAGCTGTTCTTGCGCAATGCTTTGCACTTGCCCATTCACAAACTTAAGCTTAAACAATTTTTGCGACGTCATATATTCAGCGGTTTCCAATGTTGGCAAATCAGTAATGGCATTCCATAATTTAACTGCCAACTCGTTTTTACCATCCAAAAGCAACCCTATAACCTCTATAATGCGTCCTTTATAAAGCTTAAGACTTTGCACTTGTTTTTTTTGTGCTTCACTTCTCGCCTCAACAGATTTCATCCAAGGCATAAAAACCTCATTTTTCCATGTTGCAATATCCATTAAAAAATCCCATCAAATATATCAAACAAAGGGTTTTCAGCAACAGCATCAAAAGTGCGTTGTACAAACCCACCAGCACTTGGCTGAGCCTTATATGCATCAACAATAGAATCTTGCTGGTACTTATTAAGCATTCCCGTAGCACTAAAGCCATTCGCCAGGCTTTTTTGTGCATTTACAGCATCCATTTGCTCTTCCTGAGCCGCTAAGCTATAAAGATTTTGCTGATAATTTAATTGCTGAGACCTTAAATCTTGCCCAATCATTTCGGTCTCACGGTCAATAGAGCGTTTAATATTAGATTCATCTAAATTGCGCTGACGCCTTAAAGAATCTGCAATACTTGATTGACTCAATCCCCTTGCGGCCAACGCCTCTTCTTCAGAACGTTCACGTTGCCCCTGTATAGAACTGAGCTGACTCAATTGCTCTTCTTTATAAGCCTTTAACTGAGCTTTAGTCGCCTCATCAAATTCATAATCACTCGAAGAAAGTTTTTCTATTTCACTCAAAGCTTCCGACATAATTTTGTCATATTGCTCTTTTTCTTTTTGCTGTTCTTCTGTAAGCGGAATTTGGCGTGTAATATATGTAATACTACCATCTGGGTTTTTAACGGGCACTTGCTCTACACCTGCAACCTCATCTCGGTAACGACTTGGCGGCGGTGTAGGTGGTGCAGAAGGTTTAGATCCTCCAAAAACTGATCCCATAACATATTCTCCCTATATATATTATTAAAGCTTATTATTTTTATTAAATCTGGTTTGTAATTGCTTTGGTGTTGTTACAAGTAAGGGGTTGGTAAAACAACCTTCCACCATTTTAAAACCTGCCTTCAAACACAGTCTTAATGCATGACTATTTTTAGGTTCTACCCATAAAACAGAATATTTTTGTGCCTGCTCTAAAATGCTTTTAAGTACTGTTTTATTTAGCCATATTTTTTGCTGATTCTGCGCGGCCACTAAATCTAAAAAAGCACCGTTCATACCATCTTGCCCATAAATAAAGGCCGCAATTAAGCGACCTTCTTTATAAACAGCATACACATCAACATAAAGTAAATCCCATAGACAACGCCACAAGCCTTGCTCCACATTCGGGAACGAAACTTCTTTCATTAAAAAATACAACCTTGGCAGTTGGTGAAATGGCATTTTCTTAATCATGCACTACTCCCTTCATCTTTAGGGAACATGGCTTTAACAGCTTCAATCTGAGCAAACCAACTCTCAACATCATTTGGCATAGCAACTGTTTTACTTAACTCTTTTAAGCCTTTATAAATGGCATCTAGCTGATCACCAACAAAAGGATAGGCTGCTGCCCTTTTTTCTTTATAAGACACATCACCCTCATCACGAATAGGCTCCTCTGGGCTCTCAGCTTCTTTTTGCACATAAACCCAGTTATTACCGTCAAAAACAACATCACAGCCCTCAATTGATACGAGAGGCTCTTTTTCTGTCGCACCTGCAGGTAACATTACTTGCCCTTTTTTATCTTTTTGAGCCGAAACGCAACCTACATACAAGCCTTGCTCATTATAAGCATAAACATCTACAAATTTTATCATCTTCAATATTCCTTATTCAGCACGAATTGCATAAACAACAGCAACGTTTTTAGGTCTTGTCTCTGCATCACCAACTGCTTCTGTATCTTTTACAACAGCTCCTGCCGTACCGTTAGAACCATAGCTAGAAATATTAGAAAAACCAGAACCATTGGCATAAGCGTAAACTTCATGACTATGGCTTTTAAGAGCATCCTCCTGAAAACTGCCCGTAACACGGCCAGTATCAACACCGCGCCCCATATCCGACATTCTCACAAAATAACCACGCCAATCAGGTAATTGGTTAGAATCTCCTAAAAGTTGGTACAGCTCTGGGTATAAAGTTTCATCAAACACCGCACCATTTAAAATAAGGTAATTACTAGGTACCGATGATTCTGTCACAAACAAACCCACAGAACCAACAGGTGCACCCATAGTAGGCAACACAGCTGTATCAAGCACACCACCCGCCTGCAATAAAGGAACTTCCCCTACTTCCACACCTGTATTTTTAGAGGCCACAGTACCTAAAACACCACTTGCGAGTTTTTGCGCATCAATAGAAGCATCCTTAATGCCAGCACCATCCAAACCTGTATTGGTAATTTCTAAAGCACTTTGCCAATTTGGGTTAAGTAAATCTCCCATGTTAAACACAACAGAAAGACTATTACCATTTAAAGCAACCTTAGCAGCCGCAGTATCATTTTTAAAATCAACCGAGGCTTCTGTCGTGTCTGTATAGGCATACAGTCTATCTGAACAAATTGGCACAGCACTAGGTGTATATGAGCTATATAAATATTTTACGTCAGTATCGTTTAAGCAAATATCAGCCGATAATAAAATCTCTGTCTTATCAGAAGAACTATTATATAAACTCTCAATAATTACAGCTGTACGCTCTAAGGTTAACAATGCAGATTTTAAAACCCTACCTATCGTTAAAAGGTTTGTTTTATCCCCCTGTATATTAAACCTATTGGCAGCTACGTACTCTATCTCTTCAGGTAATAAAGTAACCCACTCCTCTAAAGTCGTTTCAATACTGCTTTTAAGTGTACCGTCTGCATTTAGCGCTTTATCTAATCGCTCTGCAATACTGTTATAACTTCCAGCTGCTGCATTTATCTCATTAACTACGTCTATTAAGTAATTAAAGTCGCCATCAATCTTCTCGCTAGAAATGGGTACTGGTGGCTCAGCCACAGCATCTACTTGGTATTTATCTCTATATAAAAGGTTAGAGTCGCCCTCATATACTTCTAACGGACGTTGAAACTTCTTACTCATCTTTCTATAATCCCCTGTATTGTCAAACCATGTACTTTAAATGGTCCTTTAATTGATTCCGTCTCCACTGCGTAAGAAAAAATCTGGCAAATAAATTTATCTTCTTTTTTAGCGGCCTGCGCATTAAAACCCTGCCAGGTATTTGTATCCCAATAAGCCGTATCCATATAACTCGGGGAAGACATCTGCGCCGTTTCTAATTTATGGTAAGAAAAACTATCGTAGTCTTTATAGCGTTTCACCTCTATCGGCATATAAACACCTTGCTCCGTAATAACCGATACATATTTATTCGCCCACCTTTTATTCTTAGTATTAATACGTAACCAAGGCGTCCACCATTTTGTTTTTATGGGCACATCATCATCACTGTATGTATTGGGTTCGTATTGGTACAAACACCTACCCTTGGCAATATATAACCCTGCATCTCGTGTGTTTAAAAAAGCCGTTGCTTCTGCAAATAGCCCCGTAAATTTGCTCCAACCATAAGAACTACCGTTGGTCTGAAACACAAAAACATCTTGCCCAAGCTTAAAGGCATACCAACCTTCTTTTTCATAAGTAAACCGACCCACCTTAGCATCAGGGTTTTGTTTAATATGTTCTATAGCAGCGAGTATGCTCGGGTCTATATCTCTAGCAAAATCAGTTACATCTAATTGTTCTGTTTGTAAAATACGACTTAAACTCCGCGCGCCCGACGATGTAAAAAAAGCCAAATCATTTGGTAAAGAAAGAATAAGCTCCGGATGCACCACCCCAACAGGCAATGTTTTATACCAACCAAAGCTCCCCTGTTCCGAAGGGTTATAACCTTTCCAAATCTGCATATTCTTTTTAAACAAAAACAGAATCAGACCATCTTTTTCTGCCATAGAAACCAATTCGTCATTCATCGGCATCTTCATTGTTAAATCAATGTAAGAAAGAGCCCCCGTATCCGTATACCAATCATTAGGGTTTGTGCCTGCTTGCGTAAAAAAAACGACCCCTCGGGTCGCTAAATTACTATATTCTGTCGTGCTAAAAGCACCTTCCCCCATACCCCATAAACGGTCTTGGCATACATACAAACTTCTAAAGGCGGGTGGTTTTAAATAAACCGATACATTTTTTAGTATCCCCACAGCCACAGCATCTGTTAATTCAACATCTATAAAGCCATTATCATCTTCAGTGGCACTTAGCACATCTGTTAATACAACTGTTACTTCAGCCGTATTTTCATCTTCCAACATCAGTTTTAATTTCGTACCAGGTTTATACAAGCTTATGTCACTGTTTACTTTAATGATCGTTGTATTTTCAATACTCAAACTGTCACTAAAGTCATATATCTCCTGTTCTAAATCGTTAAAAGATGTTCCATCCCAACTTTTTACAGGGTCTACACCATTAGCTAAAATAAGTTTGTTACCAAATTCAACACTACTTAAATTTGTTATTGCGCTAAAGGGTGCGTCAACAAGTTCCCACGCATCATTCACCTTTTTCAAAACATCGCCCGATGCGCAAAAAGCCAAAAGCTGTTTATCTCCCGTTGTAGGTACAAATTCAACAAGCTTCACAATATCATCGTTTATCGTATCTCTTACAATGCAAGAAAATCCGCCTCGCTTAGAACCTGCTCCATCTTGGTCTATGTACATATTTACAATCTCACGTGCATAACTTGCACCCATTGTTGCAGGACTCTTATCTGTAGACATTAACTTAGGTGGAAAAGGTAACTTAAATTCTTCAATACGACTCATAATTATCCTTCTTCATATTTATTACTCTTATTAGCTAACTCCAATTAGTAATTGCACTTAATGAGTGTATTTATCATAATTTTACTTATAAGCGAGTTAAAGGGAGTTAAGCCAATGGCCACCATTTCGGTATCTGGTAAACAAAAAAAGCATTTATTTAGTGTTTTTAATCCTAAAGGTAATTTTACTCTACCTAAGTGTGGTGGTGTTTATTTTATTATTGAATGCAATTCAAACCCTTATGGATTAAGTATGGATTACATTAAAGGCATGGGCACTTGCGCTAATTTTGAGCAACACTTCCAAAACCATCCTCTTGTAAAAAATGAATTTGAAAAACAAAGTTCTTTTATTTATCTCTTACCTGAAATTAACGACCAAATCAGATTAGAGACACTTAAAGACCTTGAAAGCTGCTTTAAATCAGAAATGACAAACCAGCGTAACTCTTTAGTTTCAGAAATGTCTATCGGCGTTGAAAACTTAAATAAATTTCTGAAAAAACCTTCTAAAGAAGCCAAAAATACCAGATCTAAAAAGGCTTAAAAATTTTCAGAAGGCGCAACGCTTAACTTCTGATCAGCTCTATTGGCTAAAGAAAGTTTAAGACTTTGCTTAGCTTCTAACCATTTTTGCTGAAATAATTTCAAATCTGATTGCGCTGAAAACCCACGCTCCTGAACCGATGCCCATACAAGAGCACCCCAAACCAAGGCATAATGGAAGTTTTTAGGTATCAAAATATCCTCTTCCAAACTACTTTCCGTTAATTTCGGAATTGTCGATTGGTATAACATAACTAAATGACCAACAGTGTTTTTAGGTAAAATGTGTATATAGTTACGCTCTAACCAATAACCTTTTTTATCCTCTGCAATCACAGCTTCAGCAATTGTTAGCTTTGGTAACTCTGTACCAGAAAGAAAGACCTTCTCAATTTTATAAAAATCATCTGGTAAAACAGCTCGGCCAAGCTCATCTAACGTTAAATCAACCATTTTTGTATAAATTTCAGATAAAAACGGCGCAATCTCTTCCATAATTTCCTGATATGCATGGTTTAACCATTGGAGCGATTTCATTTTTAAACCAGAATTTAAGCTATCTTCCTGATGGCTTAAACTGGTTACCTGTTTTTGTAAATCAAGTACATTCATTGTAAAACTCCATAAAAAGGGCACCCAATTTTTTTGAGTGCCCCATTTTCGTTTTAGCTTTATATTTTTACTGGTCAGATTCAGCAACCGCAAACATATTCACAACACCATGGTCAATGCCATTAAACACAAGCTTCTCTACACCACGAATTTCGTCAATCGCAAAACCATTTTCATGGCCATAATCATCCGAATCTTCTTTATAGTTTGTGCGCTTACCGTAAGCAAGGGCAACAGCCTGTGCACCACAAAGTACATTATGCGCAACATCTACACCCGCAGCACCTGCGGCTGCATCTACTGGCATTTCTTCGCATTCAAAAATCATAACGCCGTCCCACATACCTTTGTAACGCTGACCATGCACCAATACAGAATCATCAAAAGTTGTCGGAATTTGCGTGTTTACATCTTTAAAAGACTGGTCTTCCATTAAGTCACGCACAGCATAAGGATGTGCAAATAACACATAAAGCTCTTCTGTTTTATTACCTTTTTTATGCGTAAACGGGCGTACTTTTCGGCTACCCTCAAGCATTGCCTTACGCTTAGCAACAGAAATCATTTTTGTTGTAAGCTTATCTGCTGTTGCATCCACATTTGCAAGTGCTGTCGCATGGTCTGCATCAAAATTTGCATCCGTAGCACCATACATATAACGAGAAGCATCACGCCCCTTAGATGTATCCGTTAAAGCAGAAATAATGGAGTGACGTAACTTATTGTTAGACCAATCCACCAAAGCCTCGCGCGCTTGGTTACGCAAATCAAATGCCACACGTTTTTCAGACATTTCACCACGCAAAATAACAGCATGACGCAATGTATCTACCGAAATCTTTTGGTCATGAAAAATCAAATCTTCTTCATTACCTTTAAGTTTCGCATCACCAGCAACACCATTTCCTGTTAAGCGCGCACGTAATTGAACTGTAATCGCATCACCAGGTGCTTTTGTAAGCTCTTCTTTTACCTGAATCACATTATTAGATGTTGTACCCATAAAGTTATAAAAAGGGTTTTGCCCTAAATATTCAGAAAAGACTTCTTCCGACCATTTTTGAGCAGAAACACCATGTGTTTTTTCAATAGTAGCAACCATTTATAAAATCCTTTTAAAGTAATTTATTATTTAAAAAATTTGTTTAATTCTTGTACATCTTGTTCTGTACTTTTCACATTCTCAGCAGATTTTTTATTAAACTCCATCTGTGCAAGGTTTTGTGTCGGCACTTCTTTTCTCGCCATTTCTTCCATAAGTTCTTGCTTCATTTTTTGTTTAATATCATCAGGCGTATTGCCATATTTTTCTTTAAATTCCGCAATTGGTTTGTATTTTAAAGAAATTTCCAACGCCCTAAGCACAGGATTATCCGCCTTAGCAACTTCATTAAGCACATTTTTATTTGCTTTAATTGCTTGCGCATAAGGTGATTTCCCATCCATTTTAATAAGCGCATCATAATCTACTTGCACAAGCGCAAGCACTTGCCGAACCAAAGGCTCTGTCTGCTGAATTTTTTGCATCAACGCAGCTGGTACATCAGCATAATCATCTGCTAATGTTTCTTGTGCAGTTTCAATATTCTGGGCTTCTTTTGCCTCAGGTGTTTTTTTACCTGAAAACAATTCCCTTAATTGCATCATCTTGGGTTTATTAAGCTCTTCCACGCCTAATGCTCCTTATTTTGTTGTTCAGCTAAATATTTTTTTAGCTTTTCTTTATCTTTTAAGCTTGTTGCATCAATAAGCATTTCCGCAGGTACAGGTATCCCAGCCTGCCTTAACGCCTCCAGTTGATCCAACTCCAACTCTCTCGAGCTATGCACATCCTTCACCTCTTCCACATGCACATCAAAATGACTGGTTCTTACATCCAGCATTGTCAAAGGCTCCCCCGCCGTGGTTGTGAGCCTAATTTCATCTTTTGGTAAAAAGCTGTCTGTAATTTGCATCATCATGTTGTTATTAAAAAATTGTCGAATATGAGACATAATCTGCACACCTAAAATTTTCTTCGTACGCCTTAAAGCATCGTATGCAAACATTTGGTTCATATTGCTTGCTTGCTGACGCACCCGAATCGCCGCACCAGAAGTCGCATTGGTCTTTTGCCCCATAGCTTCATCAAAAACACCCATAACTTCCTGAATATCGTAAGAGGCTTTCTCCATAACAGAAACCTGGCTCGCAGCAAGGTCAGTATTACGCATAATCCGTAAGTCTTTACCTGGTCGTTTAAGTATAATACCGTCAGGTCTTGCAGCCTCTCTTGCTAAAACTTGCGGATCATCTACCGCATCAACATCTGCAATCACCTGTGCCGTATTCAGTAAATGCATTGCTTTAGAGCGTCTCTTATTAAACTCACGTTGCGGATCAATCGCCGCTTTTACTAAACCATAAGGGCAGCCTGTTTGTCGTTCTCGCTTAAAATAAAAAGGTACTAGAGTAAACATGCCGTGGGCATAGTTTAATGGCTGATGAGAAAGTAAAGTGTCACCTACATAATAAGCCACATAAACCCTTGGCTTATAAGCCTGTTCAACCTTAGCATTTGTAATCTGCGCTTTTGCTTTATCAAAAGTTACAAAAATCTCACCTGTTTCAAGCGTAACCTTATATTCTTTTGCCATTTGCTTATACTGCACCTCTACAACACGTACACGCTCTCGCTCAGCATCTACATAACCAATCTCAGGTTCTTTACTTAAAAAGCCCTGATCAACAGCCGCATAAAGCTGAGCTTCACCATTTACAAAAACGCCTTTATGCTTCGGGAACAATCTATTAAACTCAGCCTCACCCAACCAACGTTGTCTACACACAAACTGGGCATCAGAGTAATCATCCTGCTTAGCATGAGTATCCCAAACAACATCAAGTTCATTTTCTGCGGTATTAAATATACGTGGGCCTTCTTCCGCGGGTTCTACACCAACGTCTAACCACCCCATACCAGTAATTAAACCCGCTTTAAAGGCAAAAGAAACCTCCACATCCTGCGCGGCTTTTTCTGCAACATACAACGCCACATCGGAAAGTTGGCGCGCCTTTTTTTCTTCTTCCACATCACCAGAACGAGACCTATAAACAACCCGTGTGCGTCCAGCAACTTCAACACCCGATAAATTATCAATTTTCGGCGCAATTTTATTAATCACTATCGCAGGTTGGCCTTTTTCACTTAAAGCATCAATCTCTTCTTCAGCCCATTGGTCACCTTCGTAAAAACGCCAATTATTAAGGGCAGAGGTATACCATTTTTGGTAAATAGGGTTCATATAAGCTTTTTCAAAATAACCCTTAACCTTTGTTAATACATCCTGCTCTATTTGCGATTTATCTTTTATATATGTACTCATGCAGCCATATCCTTTTGCTCTACATTTTGTTTATGGGTTATTAAAACAACTTCAATGGGTTCCGTTATCTCACTTACATTCATAAATAAGTACTTAGGCTGCGCTAATATTTCGCCAATATAATCTCCATCTATTGCACGACCAGAAAGCAAAACCAGCCCTTCCTTATCTCTTATTTTTTTGTAAGATGTTGGTTTAGAATAACCAATATAAACATTTGCTTTAAAAGTGTTTTTACTTGTTATTTTCACATCAACACAATCAACATCTGGCGCAAAAAAAATAGGCGCTTGCGCACCTACCGATATTATTTTCTGATTAATTTCCATTAAAGAGTTACCCAATCTAACTTTCTTTGTATAATTTTGCCTTTTACGCAGGGTTTATGCTTCGCAAGCATTAAACCAGAAACAACCAAATAACGACTCGCATCCATTAAATGGTCATTATCCTTAACAATCACGCCTCGTTCGTTGCGCCGATACAATCTAAACTCATCAAACCATGCTGTTAAATGGCTCGCAATTTTTAACCGGCCAGAACGCATCCGCTCAAGCATCTCCATTAAACCCGCCTCAACAGAGTTATTTGCCTTATTCAAATACACCCCTTGCTTTTCGTACGCCAGCATTAGGGATTCCCCATCTTTTTGACTCACAGCTTGTCCTGCTGGGTCACAAGCAACAGGTATCCACAACCCCTTTTCTTTAAGAACCAAAGCATGCTGCTCTGGCGTTTTTTCAGAAGCTTTGTAACTATCTACAATGTACAGAACATCCGCATCCTTATCATAAGCACCCCAAACAATCGCAGTAGGGTTATGCCAACCAAAATCCATACCCGCTGCCAAAGGTAAATCTTTAGGAATATGCTCTTTATCTATCAGAACCTCTTCCTCCTTAATCGGGAATACACGACCAGATCCTAAACTTGGAATCCCTTTTTCGCGTGCCTCACGCTCATGCGGCCTTAATGATTTACGCATTTTTTCAATTTCAGACTTATCCAAATGCGGCGCATCTTCCCAAGTTGCCTGCACATAAACTTTATCACTTGCCGCTTCATCCAAATAATGTAAACAGACATCCGACATCCCCTTAAGGGGCGTCATCGTTAACATAATTAACCCATCACAATCCATCGTTCGCATTAAACACTCTTCATATAAACGTAAATCAGGTTCCTCGTCTAAATGAATCACATGCCTACTCGTACCTTGGAATTTTTCACGCCCCTGATCGTAAGATTTAAAACCCAATTTAGACACACCACCACTTACATGGCGCACGTAAACAAAATCAATAGCATCAGTAACAGATTTTTTATAAGTTTTCTTTAAAATTAAATCCTTAGGTATTGCTCCAAAACTATCTTCATCACCTAAATAAGCAATCTGCAAAATATCACGTGTGCTTTCAGCGGTTACCGATCCTGCCCATGCCCTAATAGATTTATCAAATTTACGCCCTTGCCACCATTTAGGATAAAGCCCCGTTAAATGAATGGCCATTTCTTGCGCACCACAAAAAGTTTTACCACACCTGTTACCCGCCAAAAAAAGGCGCTCTTTGTACTGAGCGCCTAAATCATGGTAACTTAACTGTTTACTTGAAGGTTTGTACCTTAAAATATTGTATTGTTTATATAATTCTATCTTTTTACTAAGCAACTCAAGCTGCTGTATCTTCAATTTCTGTAATTTGTTTTTGCACATCGGCAATCTCTTCATTTAATCGTTCCAGCTGTTCATAGCTCAGAAACTTTTCAATTTGCTCTACTTCTGTATCCCACCTACTGTAAATCAGCTTAGCTGCTTGCACATCGCCTTTTGCTGCTTTTTCAAATAAAGCTCTATCAACCATAGCTAATGATTTGGAGATCACCTCCAAACGCAATCTGCGCACCTCAGCCCAAAACTCTGCCGTTAAATATCTATAGACAGTTTCGCGGCAAACACCTACTTTTTCAGCAATTTCTTTTTGGGATAATCCATCATGTTCCGGATTTGTTAAAATCGTAATAAGTTCTTGTTTTATTTTACGATTCATCTTAGAGCCTGTTTTAGTCAACATATTAACAACCTCCTTTAGACATAAAAAAAGGAGAGCTGTTATTAGCTCTCCTGATTATTTAATTACTATACAGAATATTGGGGCAGTTGTCAAGATATAAATAATCTTTTTTTATTTAAGCAGATTTTTTATAACTCACTTCAGCAATATACCCCTCTTTTATAAGAAGCTCTTCAAATTGCTGATAAGCTTTTGCCAACTTACGTTGCACAGTTTTATGGCAACAATCCAACAAAACACCCATCTGACGATTTGAATACTGATAACTTACACGCACCCTAATACCTTTGCGCCTCAAAAGCTCTTGTTCTGCAAAAGCTTTTTTCATTTTATCGACTGTATAAAAATCACCCCAATGCTTCATGCGCAACAATAAATGATGTTCTTCATCTAAAGACCTTAATAACTTATCCATATCCAACGCCAAATCATAAGCATCTTCAGCATTTCTAGGTAAAAAGCTATACTCTTTACTTTCAGAAGGCAAATCTGTCACTTCTTTTTCAATAAACCTATAAGCAGAGCTCACCTGAGCAAAAAGTTTTTTCCTTAGCACGTTCGCAGTCCAATCTAAAGCTTGGTTTGCAGAAGAAAATTGATATTCCATGTTTATATTCCTTATTTTTATTAACAAAATGCGTCAACAATAGGCAGGCCAAGCCCATCAAATCATTCACACACGTATATGGAAGAAGAACATCGCAGAAGTGCGATATTCATTATTTATATAACCCCGGTCATATCCTCAAAGAGGTATATGCCAATCTAGGATGGATAATACATATTACTTACAACCTATGCAAGTATATTTTTGCATAAAAATCAAAAAACACGCATTAATTTGTATTTTTTTGTAAGTCAGACTATACAAATTCTAAAAAAAAAGCATATATATAAGTCTCAAACCTTATTCCCTTTCACTAAAAAAACTTCACAAGGATTTATCATGAAATATGATACCCTTTTTATAGATCTTGACGGCCTACTCGACACTATGGGTAAAAGCCGTAAAATAAATGAAAATTTCATCAATATGTTGAAAGAATTTCAGCAAAACGGAGAAATTTACTACTGCACCTCACGTAGCCGAGATGATATTACAGAGTACTATCAAAACGGTATTGATCTACTCTCTGCTGGGCGAATTATACACACTTTGCCCAATTACGAGACTCGAGATCTCCCAAAGCTTTTAAGTAAGATCAAGCCCTACAAAGGGCAAAAGTCGGTCTTTATCGGCACCCATACAGATTTATTCTGGTGTGCACGAGAAATGCATATTTGCATTTACACACCTGAATTTTTCAGACGTGGCGCCGTTAAGTACGACCACAACCCCAGCAGTATTGAAGAATTGGCACCCCTAATTCTTCAACTATAATACGACAAAAAAAGCCCGCTTAATGCGGGCTTTTTTTGTACTTAAAATATAAATTTAGTCTTCTATAGGTTCTATATAAACAGCCGTACCCTGTGCCGCAACCATAAGCATGTTTTTGTCTTTACCAGAAACCTCGCCATAATCAATATCAATACCAATAACAGCATTGCATCCCATCTCAAGAGCTTGCTCCTGTATTTCCATTAATACATTTTCACGGGCTTCCGACATCGCTTGCTGGAATGCACCAGAGCGACCACCCACAATATCACGTACTTTTGCAAAGTAATCTTTAAATAAGTTGGTACCCATTACAGCTTCGGCAGCCACTAAAGGACCATACTTTCTAATACGGTAACCTTCTACATAAAATGTTGTTGTAAGCAGCATCTTTATCATCCTTTACAATTTTTCTAAAAATATACTGCTGTAAATTAAAATAATAATCAAGCTTTACCACCAACAAAACCTTATATCTGTGGCTTAAATAACAAAAAAAACAAAGGTAGTGCACCACACACCACCTTTGTTTATAACTCGCTAAAAACTACAGCCCCACAAGAAACAGCAGTAAAGACATTACCAAACAAGCAAATGAAGCAACAATAAGCCTTTTAAAAACAATAAGGTAATCACGCTCAAACCAAAAATAAATATTGGCAACCTCATCTTCAGGTCCTTGCCCTGGTAAACCATGTGCATGAAACCGGGCAAACTCTGGTTCACAACAAAAATCACACCATAAATTCCATCTCATTTTCCGAGAGAAAATATAAATACGCTTTTCATCATCCGTTAATAAAATGGTCGCGTATCTCAATCTATCCCATAAATGAGAATGCGGTCTTGCGGCGCCTTCTACAACACCTTCATGGTAATACACATATTCTAAAATAAGATTATCCAGAATAAACTGTGGTGGATTATACTTCCACATAAGGATTTTGGCCTGAAACAACCAATATCGAACAAAAACAACAATCGATATATTATTAAGCCAAGCAAATTTTGTTCGCAAAATTAAAAAAGTCATAATATCACCAAGGGATATAATTAAGTTATAAGCTGTATACCAAATAAACACCTCAATCACAAACAAAAAAAATCGCAGAGTTTTAATCCGCGATTTTTAATATTAAAGCATATTAATGGGGCATTTGTCAAGTTAAAACAACAACAAACACCTAATGCGTTTTAAATATATTCACTGTATCCTTCAAATTTTTAGCAATACCAGCCATTCTTTCACTATCTTTATTTGCATCATCAACATCATTGGTTACAGATTGCACAGCTTTAGAAAACTCATGCATACTCGCACTAATTTGTTGAATCATCGAAGATTGTGTATCCACTGATTCACCTACAGTTTTAAACACCTTCTCAACCTGCGCAACCTGATCCTGAATCTCCTGCATAGCAGCATCAGCTTCTTTACTTTTGGCAACAAGTTTCTGAACTGTATCGGCAATCATCTGTGTGGATTCACTTGTGTTACTTGCAAGCTTACGCACCTCTTCTGCAACCACAGCAAAGCCTCTACCTTCATCACCAGCTCTAGCAGCCTCAATAGCCGCGTTTAAAGCCAGCAAATTTGTCTGATCCGAAATATCATTAATCACAGCAATCACCTCAGTAATATTTTTAACACTGTCAGAAAGCTCTCTCATATTATTAGATGTTAAACTTGTTTTTTCTGTAATATAAGAGGCACTTTGCACCGCCTGCGCTGTTGAGTTATTAATTTCTTCCGTTACAATAGTTGCCCCTTCTACAGCATTTTCAATCTCTCCAACCGCACGCATTTGTTGCTCACTTAACTCGCTAATTTGCTGCATACGCTTAGAAATACCATCAGAAGAGCCATTTACATTATCAGAAAGGCTTTTAACGTTTTTAACAATCGAATTCAAACGCTCAATAAATCCATTAAATCGCCCCGAAAGCTCTTTAATCTCTTTACCCCCTAAAGCAGAAAGATTTGCATCCAATTCATACTGAGCCAGTCTACCAAATTCTGTCATTAAATCATAAAAAGGCTTTTGCAAATTATTACCTATAACAATACTTAAAAACATAATAGAACCTACGGTTACCAGCACCACAATCACAATAACCATTTTCATAAAGTCCACAGAAGCTAAAGCCTCCGACATATCTTGCTCTGCAATTAAAAACCAATTTAATCCTTTAATATCCATAGGCACATAAGATGCTATCACTTCATTTCCAGAGTAACCAACTGTTTTAATAATACCCGTTTCGCGTCTTAAAACCTGCTCAACAGCTTTATTATCCATTTTAAACCCAATCGTTGAATCTTTTGATAAAACAGTATTATTTCTCATTTCACCTTCTGCATCTACAAAGTAAAAATGCCCTGTCTCTCCCATACCAGTACGAGAATGCATCAACGCAGTAATCCTATCTAGCGGGAATTGAATAGCCAAAATACCCACAAGCTCACCATTATCATAAATAGGGATAGAACTAAACGCAGCCTGATCATTATAAGAAGGCTCATAGCTTCTAAAATCAGATGTTACAATTTGCCCAGGTTTCGCTTTAATCCCGTTTTTTGCAACCTCACCCAAACCTGAATCTTTATAAGGGCCTGAAAGAAGCTTGGTACCATAATCCAATTCTTTAAAAACAGAATACACAATACGACCCGTTTTCGGCTCTATCAAAAACAAATCATATAGCTCAAATTTTTGCTGAATATCTTTAAAATAAGGATGATACTTTTCATGCAATGCCGAATATTTACTACCATCATTAGCATTTAACAATTTTTGCTTTTCACCAACTTTATTTGAATTTTGGGCAATATATAAGTCCTGCATTTTAATAGCAATACCATCGATTTGCTCCCAACGCCTTAAAGCAGAAATTTCCAAATCTTTTGTATTTGTCTCTTGGTAACCATATCGCCCTTTTAATTTAGGAGAAAATTCATCAGCTGGTCGCAAATCATTTACCGCCACCGTAAACTCTTGCACCGCTTTTATAAAAGTTCCGCCTCGCGCCCAAGTAATAAGCTGCTGCTGCGCTAAAATAAAATAACTCTCCAGATGTTCTTTTTTAGCAATTGTTGTTGCATGTAATTTTTTTTCAACCTCTTTTTCAAGTGCATCAACCGATACAAAAAAAGTCGCCGCCGAAACAATAAATAACGGAACAAGGCTCACAGTTATAAAGCCATATAAAATTTTATGCTTTAATGAAAGATTTGAAAACATCAGCAAGACCCAGCCATCATTATTTATTATTATTTTACATACTAAACATTATGGAATTTATTTATGTAATTAAAACTACCCCAAAATAAATAAAAAAAAATAATAAACCATTAAAAACAACAGCTTAACAAACAAAGACATCTTACAGAAGATTTATTTAGATACATTCAACATTCATCAAACAAAATGCTTAAGACAATGCAAAAAAGCCCTTAGATTTCTCTAAGGGCTTTTAGTGGCTCCCGCAACAGGGCTCGAACCTGTGACAACTTGATTAACAGTCAAGTGCTCTACCAACTGAGCTATGCGGGAACATGGAGGCCGAGATCGGATTCGAACCGATGCATGGCGGATTTGCAGTCCGCAGCGTTACCACTTCGCCACTCGGCCACCTATTCATTCGGTCGAAACCAAGGCTACTCGCCGTTCCAACTGTGGATATGTTTTATCCTCTCTCTTTGTTATTGTCAACACAAAAAAGTACATTTTTTTACTTTTTTATCCATTTTTATCACCTTGGAATTCAGCGCCATCTGTTGTATAATAGCGCTTACCATAATAAATTCTAAATATAACAATAACATGGAGCTTTTGAAGAAGCATGAGCTACGAAACAGCACGCGAAAATATGGTCCTCAACCAACTTAAACCTAACAAAGTAAGCAACCCAGATGTCTTAAATGCCTTCCGCTCTATCCCGCGTGAATACTTTGTAGATTCATCTTGTAAAACATCTGCCTACTCAGAAGAGCAAGTAATTGTAGCAGAAAACCGCCCACTTCTTAGCCCTATGATTATTGGACGATTATTAAATGATCTTAAGCTTAGCGGCAATGAAACAATGCTTGTTATTGCAGCAAACACAGGCTACACAGCAGCAGTTGCCTCTAAGCTCGTTAAAAAGGTTTATGCCGTAGAATCAGATAGTTACTTAACAGATGCGGGTAAACGCGCATTAAGTGATTGTAAATGTAGCAATGCAGAACTTATTTGTAGCGAACCAGAAAAAGGCCTTAAAAAGAAGGCGCCATACGATGTTATTTTTGTAGATGCACCAACAGCTTCCATTTCTGAAACACTTATTGAGCAAGTAAAAGATGGCGGTAAAATAGCCGCAGTTGTTGAGCTTGAAGGTCATGTTCTAGAAGCTACAATTTACACAAAACAAGGCAACACCCTTTTTGAAGAAGCTCTGCTAGAAACCCACGGTCAAGTGCTAGAAAACTTCAAAAAAGAAGAAAGCTTTGTATTTTAATGGAAGTTATTACAGTTAAAGAACTTAGGCATCTCATTAAAAGTAATCAAAAACCGCTTATTATAGATGTCCGTGAAGCAGATGAACTTACTGCAATGCCTTTTATCGAAGGTTCTGCCACACATATTCCGTTAAACCAATTATCAGCTAAAGTACAAGGCCTGCCAGATAGGCCTTTGTATTTTCTTTGCCACGTCGGTGGCAGAAGCGCAATGGCCTGCCAACTTGCAGAAGTTGCGGGTTATGAACAAGTTTATAATATCCAAGGCGGTATACTCGCTTGGTATCAACTCTTAGAAGAGGAAAACAAATAATGTTTCGTCACGCTTTACTTTGCGCAACACTTTCTTTAACTGCGCTTTCATCACAGGCGATGAATCTTAACGATATGCTTAGCCAAACCCTTAAACATAACCCTGATTTTCTGCAAGCTCAGGCAAGTGTAGAGGCCGCAGAAGCGCAAAAGAATGCTTCTCGTGCTGATTTCATGCCCCAAATTTCTGCCACAGCAGGCATGGGCTATACCAAAAGTGAGACCGACACAGGCACAACAAGGTTAAACCCTAAATCTTATGGATTTCAAGCAACGCAAAGCCTATTTAAAGGTGGCCAGAATTTCCATAACTTTAAAAGTGCTAAACGCAACCTAGAGGCAACGGAACTTAATTTAACAGCAACAAAAATCACAGTTCTTAATAATGCCGCTGCGGCCTACCTTAACGTACTTACAGCAGAGCAAGTTCATAAACTCAATGAAGAACAATCTAAAGTTCTTAACGAACAGCTTAAAGCAACAAAACTCCGCTATGAAGTTGGTGAAGTTACACAAACAGACGTACGCCAAGCAGAAGCACGTGCCGCAGTTGCCAAAGCAGACCTTGTAGAAGCAGAAGCACAGCTACAAACAGCACGCGCATTTTATACAGAAATTTCAGGCATTGATTCAAGCGATGGCTTAACTTGGCCAAAAGTTACTTACGACTTCTTTACAGAAGAGTACGACTACTGGCTAGAGCAAACAATGACTCAAAACCCAAATATCAAAGCAGCAGAAATGTTAGTTAAACGTGCTAAAAACCTTTTAAATTCAGCACGCGGACAACATTTATTTGATATTGAAGCCCAAGCAAGCTATACAACATCGCAAGATTCGTCTCGCTTTTTATCAGGCGAAACAGAAGACACAAGCTTTACACTAAGCGCCTCTTTACCACTATTTGCAGGCGGACGCATTTTCTCAGCTGTAAAAGAAGCTAAAGCAAACCTAAAATCAGCAGAAGAAAATCTAGAGCAAGTTAAACGTGAAGTTAAACGAGAATTTATTGATTCTTACCACCAATACCGCACATCTCGCGCACGTTTTGAATCTTTAAAAGAATCATTACAAGCCAACCGTTTGGCTTACGACGGTGTCTCTAAAGAAGCAGAAGTTGGTCAACGCACAACACTAGATGTTTTGGATGCACGACAAGAATATCTTGCAGCCCAAGTTTCTTATACACAAGGTCGCAATGCCATTGTCTCTTCAAGCTTCAGACTTGCTGCTGCAATTGGTCTTCTGGACATGGAAGGTATTAACAAATATGTTGAAGCCGATAAAGAAACAACGAACGAGCTAGATTAATCTCTTAAGCTTATCTTTACACAAAAAAGCTCCCGTATTTTCGGGAGCTTTTTTATGAATAAACTTTTAAATAAACAGCAAACTAACGCGCCTGATGCAAAACCCCACCTACACGAACAGGTGTAATTTCTTCACATAAACCATTATCCGCCACTTTAGCCATAACACCACACATTGTCCCAGGACCCGATGCAATTTGCAGCATTGCCTTACCTGCATTTTCAAACCGATGAAGTGGCGCTTTAAATTCCGATCCTAAAGAAGAATCATAAAAGCCGCACATCCCAGCATCTGTCTGGTAGCCTGTACCTTTGGGCATAATACGGTAATCTGCTGTCGGGATATGCGTATGAGAACCAGAAATAAGTGACGCTCTACCATCCCAAATATGCCCCAAGCAAACAGCTTCCGCTGTCGCTTCTGCATGAATATCAATCACAAGCGCATCATAGTCTTCACCCAAACGATACTCTTTATGTAAAGCACGAGAGACCTGAAACGGGCAATCATAAGCCCCATTCATAAAAGAACGACCAATAATATTAAGCACAGCAATACGCTTACCTTCTGCCGTTGTGTAAATAGCAAACCCCTTACCAGGAGCGGATTTCGGGAAGTTTAACGGACGCAACACCTTAGAATACTGCTCAAAAACAGAGTTAATTTCATGTTTATCCCAAGTATGGTCACCCAAAGTAATTACATCTACCCCTGCTTCAAAAAGCTCTCTTGTGGATTTATGATCTAAACCAAAACCACCTGCGGCATTTTCAGCATTACAAACCACAAAATCAATATTCTTTTCTTCTCTAAATTTTGGTAGCTCGTCTTTAATCACCCTCCGACCGGGTTTACCAACAACATCACCTAAAAAAAGTACGTTTAACGACACTCTATAATCTCTTTCTCTGTCACAACATAATCTAACTGAATATCATGTTTATTTGTTTCAAAAGCTTCACATTCCTGAAAAGCGTAAGCGACCCCAATTTTCAAAACTTTTTTACCCAATTTTTCATAGCTTTCAAAAGTCCTGTCATACATCCCTGCACCATAGCCTATTCTATGACCATTTCTGCAAAAAGCAACTAAGGGTACAATAATAATATCTGGGGTTATTTCTTTACCACAAGCTGTTAAAATTCCAAAGGAATCTTTTTCTAGCAGTGTTTCAGCAGAGCGATAAGCATTAAAGACAAGGGCTGTATTTTTATGTACTGTTTTAGGTAAACATAGCTGATACTCTTTTTCCAGCTTTTCAGCACAACAGAAAACATCCACCTCTTTTTCTATAGGCACATACAAGGCAACACAAAACCTTTTCGTATCTTCTGTTTTTGCCTGAGAGTAAGTATTTTGTAGTAATTTTTGTAACAAGTTAAATAGACTGGCATTTTCATGCCCACTAAAGGAGCGTTGCACACGTCTGTTCAAATATGTTTTGCGCAACTCTTTTTTAGAAGCGCCTAATAACTCAGGCATATATATAATCTATCTCACTACTTAAATTTTAAGATATTTTGCGTGCCATACCTTCAATACGTTCAGCAATATTATTATGCAGAGCATCTAGCATTTTTTGGGCTTTTTCATCTTTTTCTTTTAAATTAAAAAGCTCATCCGTCATCATCATAGCTGTTAAAATCAGCAAATTATCACGATCAACAGAATTCCCTGTCGCTTTACGCATTACATCTATTTGCTTATCCAAATAACCAGAAACCTCCATCAGACGTTCTTCCTGATTCTGTTCCACCGTCATTTTATAAGTACGACCACCAATATAAAGTTCTATTTGCTTATCCATAACCTACAGCGCCTCTTCTACTTTCTGAATCAAACGTTCCACTTTCAAGCGGCTTTGCGCTTGCTTTTGTTGCAAATCTTCATGGTCTTTTTGTAATTTTTCAAAGGCTTCTTTTAACGCGTAAGAAACAGTATTTTCTTCAACTGAACCTTCAGCAATTGCCACCTCTGTAGCTTCAGATGCTCCAACAGCACCTTCAGCAATCTTTTGTTCTAAATCAGATAGCGCTCTTTGCAAACGCGTCACAGCCTCAGAGCTGGTATAATCCATAGCTGTATCCCTTTCAACACGTCTCTAGTTATAAAATCTAAACATTGATAAATACTAATATACCTTCTATTGAGTTTTTTCGCCAGAACTCTTACAATATAAAGGCTATTTAACAATAAAAAATCAAACGGTGGTTTTATGAGCACAAATTACAAACAACTTTCTAACGCTCTTCGCTTTTTAAGCATAGATATGGTCAACCAAGCAAATTCAGGTCACCCTGGCATGCCTCTTGGCATGGCAGATATTGTCACCGTTTTATTTAAAGACTTTATGCATTTTAATCCAGATGATCCTCTATGGCCAAACCGAGATCGCTTTGTGCTTTCAAACGGCCATGGGTCTGCTTTGTTATATAGTCTACTACATTTAACAGGCTATGATGTTCATCTCGATGACCTTAAAAACTTCCGCCAATTCGGTAGCCTTACAGCAGGCCACCCCGAATTTGGTGCCCTTCCAGGTATCGAAACTACAACAGGTCCACTTGGGCAAGGTATTGCAAATGCAGTCGGCATGGCTTTTGCTCAAAAAATAATGGCAGCAAAACATGGCACAGAACTTTTTGATAACTATACCTACGTAACAGTTGGGGATGGCTGTCTTATGGAAGGCATTAGCCACGAAGCCTGCGAATTCGCAGGCCACCACAAACTTAATAAACTCATTGTGTTATTTGATGACAATGGCATATCTATCGATGGTGCAACAAAGCTTACACAATCAACAGATATTACCGCTCGTTTTAAAGCATACGGCTTCCAAGTACTTGAAGCCGATGGCCATAATACAGATGATATCCACGCCGCAATTAAAAAAGCCAGAGCCTCCAAAAATAAGCCAACACTTATTCGTTTTAAAACAACAATTGGTTTAGGTAGCCCGCTACATGCAGGTAAATCATCTGCACATGGTTCTCCTTTAGGGCAAGAAGAACGTGAGAAAGTTGCCAAAGCCTTCAACTGGCAAGAAGCGCCTTTTGATATCCCAGAAGATATTCACTCAGCTTGGCTTAATACATCGGATAAATCACGTGATATGTATATAGAATGGCTGCAAAAATGGCAAAAACTACCAGCATCCGAACAACTTAGCATCCAAAATGCTATCAGCTATCAGGTACCCGATAAAGCTTTTGAAGCGCTAGATAATTTAAAAGAAACAGCCAGTCAAAACCAAAGCAGTATGGCAACACGTAAAGCAATTGGTGCTTGCCTAGAAGCTATTGCCCCTCATATGCCGGAACTTATCTCTGGCTCAGCAGATTTAACACCATCTAATAACACGCAAACACAAAAGATGGCGGTTATTTCAGCAGATGACGCTTCAGGTCAATACGTACATTACGGTATACGTGAACATGCTATGGCCGCTATTATGAATGGTCTGCAACTTTACGGCGGGTTAAGACCTTGTGGCGGCACATTCTTAAGCTTTTTAGACTACATGAAACCAGCTGTGCGCCTTTCTGCACTTATGGAAATTCCCGTACAGTATATTTTTACACATGATTCTATTGGCTTAGGGGAAGACGGTCCAACACACCAACCTATTGAGCATTTAGCCTCTTTACGTGCTATTCCTAATTTATACACCTACCGCCCTGCGGATTTAACAGAAACAATCGAATGCTTGCAAATTGGTTTAGAAGATACTTTTGCACCTTCTGCCTATATTCTTTCAAGGCAAAACCTACCCGCATTGCGTAACACATATACAGAAGAAAACTTCTGCCGTACTGGCGCCTACATTTTGTCTGAGCCAGAAACAAAAGCCGATGTTGTACTTATCGCCTCAGGCTCAGAAGTTCACCTATGCCTAGAAGCACAACAAAAACTTAAACAATCAGGCATTCAAGCCAAAGTAGTTTCTATGCCTTGTGTCGAACTTTTTGAAGAACAAGACGATGATACACAAGCGCAAATACTCTCACTAGATAACCCTAATCGCATTTTTGTAGAAGCCGCCTCTTCTTTCGGGCTCGACCGCTACGTGGGCGATAAAGGTGCCATTATCGCAATAGATTCTTTTGGTAGCTCCGCTCCAGCAGAAGACCTCTACCAACATTTTGGTCTAACTGTTGAAAATATTTGCGAAACAGCCCAACAGATCATCGAGAACAACAAAATTAAAACGCATAAATACTAAATAAAGGGAACAAAACCATGACAATTAAAGTAGCTATTAACGGTTTTGGCCGTATCGGACGCAACGTATTACGCGCATTGCATGAATCTAAACGTACAGATATCGAAATTGTAGCCATTAACGACCTCGCTCCAATGGAAACAAATGCACACCTACTAGAATTTGATACCACTCATGGCAAATTTAATGCAGATATCGGCTTTAAAGACGATAAAATGATTGTCAACAACAGCGAAATTTCTGTTTTTTCAGAACGTAATCCAGAAGATTTACCATGGCAAGAACTTGGTATTGATATTGTTATGGAATGCACAGGTCTGTTCCGTTCCAAAGAAACAGCAGGTAAACACCTTACAGCCGGTGCCAAAAAAGTTATTATTTCTGCACCAGGTGAAGATGTGGATAATACCGTTGTGTACGGCGTAAATCACACCGATTTAACCGCAGAAGATACAATCATTTCTAATGCGTCTTGTACAACAAACTGCCTTGCACCAGTTGCTAAAGTCCTGCATGAGGCATTAGGTATAGAATCAGGTCTTATGACAACCATTCACGCTTACACAAACGACCAATCATTACTAGATGTCGCGCACAAAGATGTACGACGTGCCCGTGCCGCAGCCCAGTCAATGATTCCATCAACAACAGGCGCAGCAAAAGCCGTTGGTCTTGTGCTACCAGAACTCAATGGCAAGCTAGATGGTTTTTCTATGCGCGTGCCAACTATTAATGTTTCTGTGGTAGATTTAAGCTTTGTTTCTCAAACGGTTACAACGGTAGAGCAAGTAAATGAACTTATCCGTAAAGCCGCAGATACAGATGCCTTTAAAGGCGTACTCGATATTAACGAACGCCCCCTTGTTTCTTGCGACTTTAACCATAACCCTGCATCTTCTGTATTTGATGTCACACAAACACGTGTTTCAACAGATGGTAAGCTGGTTAAAATTCTATCTTGGTACGATAACGAATGGGGTTTTTCTAACCGCATGCTCGATACAGCCGCCTATTTGGCAAAACTTTAAACCACAACAACAGATATAACTTAACTAAGGCTAAAATAAATGATCAAAACACTACGTTCATTTGATGATTATAAAGATAAAGTCGTTCTCGTTCGTGTCGATTTTAACGTCCCACTTAAAGATGGTAAAGTCGCCGATGATACAAGACTTCGTTGCCATATAGATACCATTCGCTTCTTATCAGCCAAAGGCGCAAAAATTGTGCTTATGTCTCACCTTGGAAGCCCTAATGGCGAATATGTGAAAGACTTAAGCCTAGAAGTTGTGGCACATCATTTTGCAGCTTTACTACATCAAAAAGTCGCCTTTGCGAAAGATTGCATTGGCGAGGAACGCACCCACGCTATCGCAGAGCTCACTGCAGGGCAAATTCTTCTGCTCGAAAACACACGTTTTCACCCCGAAGAAGAAAAGAATGACGCCACATTTGCAGAAAAACTTGCCTTCGGTATCGATATTTTTATTAACGATGCCTTTGCAACAGCGCACCGTGCTCACGCCTCAACAGAAGGCATTGTCAAATTTATGAACACTAACGCCGCTGTTGGCTTACTTATGGAAAAAGAGCTCACAAACCTTATGGGTTTCTTAAAAAAAGCTAAAAAGCCAATTACCCTTATCATTGGCGGTGCAAAAGTGGCAACAAAAGCAAAACTACTTGCCCGCCTTATTCCAATGGTAGACCGTGTGCTTATTGGTGGCGCTATGGCCAATACATTTTTTGTTGCACAGGGTACTAAAGTAGGTAAATCCATGTACGAGCCAAGCGAAGTACCACTTGCTCAAGAACTTATAGACCTCGCTTACGAGAAAAAAACAAAGCTTGTACTTCCGGACGATTTAAGCGTCGCAATCGAAATTAAACCAGGTGTAGCAACCAGAGACGTCTCTACAAAAACAGACATCCCACCTGTTATGGTGGCTGTTGATATCGGGACTAAGACACAAGCAGCATGGCTTGCTCACTGTAAAGAATCTGGCGGTATATTATGGAATGGCCCTGTCGGAGCAACACCTATTTTCTGTAAAGGTACAGAAGCTGTTGCCCGTGCTATTGCAGGCGTAAATGCCTACTCAACAGTCGGCGGTGGCGATACTCTTGCAGCCCTAAAAGCCGCGCACATTACCAAAGGTATAGATTTTGTTTCAACAGGTGGTGGCGCTATGCTTAAACTTCTAGAAGGCACGCCTTTAGCTGCTGTCGAAGCCCTTAAACAATAAGTAAATTTTTAAAATATAAAAGGTAACACCATGGCTCTTATTTCATTACGAAAACTTTTAGATCATGCCGCAGAACACAGCTACGGCCTACCCGCTTTTAACGTAAATAACCTAGAACAAGTACGTGCTATTATGCAAGCGGCAGAAAAATGCAACGCACCTGTTATTTTACAAGCAAGCCGTGGTGCCCGCTCTTATGCTGGTGATATTTTCTTAAAACATATGATCCAAGCAGCGGTAGAATCTTACCCTCATATTCCTATTGTTATGCATCAAGACCATGGTAACTCACTAGAAACCTGTGCCTCTGCCATTGCCAACAACTTTACATCTGTCATGATGGATGGTTCATTAGAAGAAGATGGTAAAACCCCAGCATCTTACGAATACAACGTTGAAATCACTAAAAAAGTTGTAGATCTTGCACATCCTAAAGGCGTATCGGTAGAAGGTGAACTAGGTTGCCTAGGCTCCCTAGAAACAGGTGAAGGTGATAAAGAAGATGGCCATGGCTTTGAAGGAAAACTGGATAAAGACATGCTTTTAACAGACCCTGAGCAAGCAAAAGACTTTGTTTTGCGCACAGGCGTAGATGCTCTTGCTGTTGCTATCGGCACCAGCCACGGCGCTTATAAATTTACACGCAAGCCCGATGGCGAAGTGCTAGCGATGGATCAACTCGCCAAAATCCACGCCGCTATTCCAAACACACATTTAGTTATGCACGGTAGTTCATCTGTACCGCAAGAACTACAGGACATCATTAACCAATATGGCGGTAATATGCCACAAACATTTGGCGTACCTTTAGAAGAAATTGTTAAAGGTATTAAACTTGGCGTACGCAAAGTAAATATTGATACCGACAATCGCATGGCGATGACAGGCGCCATACGCAAAGCATTACAAGAACAACCCGGCGCTTTTGACCCACGTCACTATTTAAAACCAGCTATCGAAGCTATGGAAAAAGAATGTATTGCCCGTTACGAAGCTTTCGGTGCTTGTGGCATGGCCGATAAAATTAAATAATATTCATATGCCATCTACATAAAATAAGGGCTCCATATGGAGCCCTTTTTGAGTAAATAATTTCGTTATTCCTCTGGTGTTAACAAAATAATTTCCTTAACACCAGCACCTTTGCAAATTTTTTGGCAATTATCACATGCATAATAGTGACCTGTCAAATACAACACAGAACCCCTTGCTTTATCGCCTGCTAAGGCAACAGCATTTTCTTCTGCATGCCCATCCTGATGACATATATTTTTGCATTTTTCATACCCCTGTCCTGTTGGCATATCTTGGCGAGGACACAGGGTTTGAGGTTTTTTACAATAATTTGTAGAAACAAACTCTTCACCTGTAGTAGCAACAATTCTTGCTGTTACTGTTTGTTTAACACAGGGGCCAAACCCCTCTCTTTCAATAAAACGCTCATGGTCTTTAAGTGTAAAAGTCATATATCCCCCAATAGGGTATTTATTTGATTAAATAAAGTTTTAGCATACAAAAAGAAAAATTCAATCACTTAGTATACTCCATATAGTCCTTAGAAAGCTCCACATAATTTTGTGCCGATACCGCTAAAAATGCTTTTTCATCCTCCGTGAGCTCCCGTGCGTATTTAGCTGGGTTGCCTACCCATAATGTACCCGACTTCACAACCTTGCCAGGCGGCACCACCGAACCTGCTGCCACCATAGAACCTTTTTCAACAACAACTTTATCTAAAAGCACAGCACCCATACCAATTAAACATTCATCTTCAACAGTACAAGCATGTAAAACAGCACTATGACCAATCGTTACCCTATCACCAATAGTTAAAGGCCCTGTTTTACGGGTTACATGGCACATGGCATTGTCCTGAATATTCGTCTCTTTACCAATACGAATTTTATTAACATCACCGCGCACCGTTACATTAAACCAAATACTCGTTTTTTCACCTATGTGCGTATCTCCTATCACAACAGCACCTTCAGCAATAAAAACATCCTTTTCTATTGTTGGTATTATGCCTTTGTAGCTTAATAATTTTCCAAACATTGTTTTACTCCTAGGTTATGCCACAAAAATAGGGGCGCAAGCACCCCTATTTTATGACGAATAAAAACTACAGTTTCTTCATTTGTGTCAAAACATTTTGTGCCGTTTTATCTAGGCTATCAACTTGTTCTTTCACTTCATCAACTGCTGTGTTCATCATGTTAATAGATTCACTCGAATTTGTAAGCGCTTCCATAACCGATGCAATGTTATTACCAACAACATTGGTACTTTCACCAGCACCAGCAGCGTTGGCAGAAATTTCTTCCGTTGCAATATTTTGTTGTTGCATAGAAGTTTCCACCGCTTGCGCAATGTCATTAATTTTAACAATCGTATCAGAAATACTATGAATCGCATGAATCGCACCCGATGAACCCGTCTGAATATTATCAACTGTTGTACGGATTTCAGTTGTTGCCTGTGCTGTCGCTTCTGCAAGCTTACGCACTTCTTCGGCAACCACGGCAAAACCACGACCAGCATCACCAGCACGCGCCGCCTCAATAGATGCGTTAAGTGCAAGCAAGTTTGTTTGGTCTGCAATATCATTAATAATCTTAGTTACTTCACCAATACGGTTAGATGCATCACCAAGTTCATTCATAATAACAGTTGTTTGCTGTGTTTCTCGCGCAGCGTTAGATGTCATATCAGCCACTTCAGCTAAACGAGAGGTAATTTCCTGAATTGAAGAAAGCATTTCCTCAATCGCAGTTACCACAGCTTGTACGTTTTCTTCCGAACCTGCTACAGCGCCCTGCATATCAGATGCACGACCTGTTACATCTGAATTAGAATGTGATACAGAATTGGCCGCATTTGTCATTTGGTCAGCAAAGTTACGCAACATTGTCACACGCTCACTAATATCACGTTCAAATGTTGTTGTTACTTCTTTTTGTTTACTTAATGGGCGTAAAATCTTCACATTAAGTACAACCCAAACACCTGCAAGTAATAGCACTAGCACACCGCCACCAACTAATATTGTTGTATAGCGTGCACCAAGTTCAGCATTTAAATCATTAAGTTTGTTTTTTGTTGGTGCACTTAATTTGTGCTCCAATTCAACAAGAGACATCATAATAGGATCAGATTTTTCCAACCATTCTGTCGCAGACATAGGAAACCCTAGACCAAAGCTCGCAGCCGCATAAATACTACGACGCAACTCTTCTAAAGTACCTAACTGCTCATTTAAAGAAGATAACGCCTTTTTAATCTCATCATCTTTCGAATATTGACGAGCAAAAAACTTAACATTTTGTAGTGCGTTATCAGCTAAACCGCGCACAACAACAAGTTTGTTTTTCTCATCATCTGTCATTTCTTCTTTATTCTCAGCAATAATTTCACCAAGATAAGCTTGTTCAAGTGTCATATACTCAACAGTTTTGTTTGCAAAATTCTTAAGTACCAAGTTTTGGAACATCGCATCTTGCACACCATTTTGCGGCACAAAAACACTCTGAGTCATAAGACCAATAGATGTAATAACAGCATTAATGCCTTCCATCCATTTTTGAGAACTTAATGAACCTTCAAGAACCCCTTTACGAAGTTCCTGAAGAGCCATAATAGATTTTTCAAGATCTTTTAAGTTTTCAGAATAAGACAAGCTATCGTTTGCTTCACCAAAAGAACGAAGATCAGATAGGCGCTTAACTAGACGAGTATCATTTTCTTGCGATTTAGCCTTAAATCGTTTTACAAGAGCCTCTGGTTTATCACTAGATGCAATAAGCGTAACACCTAATGTACGTTCTACTGTAAAACCAAAGCTATCTAACGCTAGCTCATCCACATATTTGTTAGATTCTGTAAATGCTTCTGCATAGCTACGCTCAAGTGTAATATTGTTAATTACTTGCGTAGCGAATACAAAAACTAGCGTAGTCATGAAAACAACTAAGGCAATAAGAATACCACGTGCGCCCATCTATAATCTCCTTTATTAGTCTTATTATTTAACTATTAAAACTTATGGTTAATAGTTAAGAATACAGATCGACCCAGCTCGTTGGCACCATTACCAAGTAACGCTGATTGACCCCACTCGTTATGCTCTTCTAACAAGTTTACACCATCTAATGCGATAGATGTTGCATCTGTTAGGTTATAACCTACACGAGTGTTAAGTACAAAGTAATCATCAACTTGCTCATCTGGTAGAACGCTACCAGGGTATAAAGCTTTAGATACGTAATGAAGCGCACCATCTAGCTCCCATTTACCCATTGTGTAACGGCTCCAAACAGTAGCCTGATGTTTATTCTGGCTTGTTGATGTCGTCAATGGCTGAATTGCAGCTGTTCTTGAATCACTTTCATCTTCAAATATATTATAAGTATAGTTGAAGCCATATTCTAGGTTTTCAGTCGGATTAGCATTCATAAATAATTCAACACCAACACTCTCAGTATCACCTAAGTTAAACTCAGAAATAACTGTGTACTGCGTACCACCAATATCTGTTGTTGGGCTTGCAGGAATTACACCTATACCAATCACATCAGAAATACGTTGGTGGAAAATATTAGCACCAATTTCACCATTCAGTTCAGGCAACTTACGTGTATAACCAACTTCATAAGTCATATTCACTTCAAGCTCTGTTTGTGGGCTTGTTAACAATGCAATATTATCAGGACGTAACGACGTATTACCTAACTGAAGCAATGCAGGCACACGCAAACCACGTGCGATAGAGGCACGGAATGTATCTTTATCTGTGTGTTTATAAAGAAGACCTGTGTTAAAGCTTACTTCATCAATACGACGGCTGTAAGATTCTTTACTAGAAAGACCTACAAGGCCACCAATAGGTGAAGCTGTAATATTCGGGTCAATCTCATCATCACGACCTAGTTTTAGATGATCAAAACGCAATGAGTTTGTCCAAGAAAGCTTCGAGTTAACTTGCCAGTCCCACATTGTAGAAACAGAGTACACATCATAGTAAAGGTTATCTAACTCATCTTCATCTGTTAAGTTAGAGTTAATATTATTACGACGGTATTCAGCAGCTACACGAAGTGTATGGTCTGCATTTAATTTTTTAAGCAACTCACCTTTTACAACATAAAGGTCATTATCGATTTCAAAAACACCTAGTGGTGAACCTAAACTACCTAAATCTAAATCTTCATTAAATGAGTTGTAGTAAGCTGAAAGAGACACCAAACCAAAGTCTGTATCTTTAGAATATTCACCCTTAATAGATGTAGTATGACGCGCAGAACGACCCGCACCAGGAGGAGCATAAAGATCACCACGAGAGTAACCATGGTTCAATTCTGTACTTACAACACCACCATTTTTCAGCGTAGATTGAAAATCAACATTCACAACTTGGCCACTAATTGCATTTGTTTCGCTAATTGGTGTCTGCATTGTATCACGGCTGTAATCATCACCATCTTTCATACCTGCAGAAATACGCACAGCAGAATTATCAGAAATCTTATGCGTTAAAACAGCATTTGTTTCTGTATAATTTTGCGTACCAATACGTGCTGTTACCTCATCCACATCTTTAAGAAGCGGTGAGTATGTCACAATGTTAATTACACCAGAAGCAGCATTAAAACCAAATAGCGCTGTATTCGGGCCACGCACGATTTCAATTTGCTGAATTTCAGATAGCTGAACAGGTAGCATATCCCAGAATGTCACACCGTAATGATCTTGGTACATTTGACGACCATTAATCAATACAAGAAGGCGGTTTGAGTAAGCTTGGTTCATACCACGAATAGAAACATCCGCATTACCTTTAAAACCAGAGCGAACAGATACAGAAGTCGCACGACGAAGTACGTCTGTAATATTCTGAGCGCCAGAACGACGAATTGTTTCAGCATCAATAATTTCCATAGAAGCTGGAGCATCAGATGCACGTTGCGGCTTACCAGTTGCAGAAAGCGTTACTGGCTCACCAAATAAGTCTTGCAAAGAAGAGTAATCAACAACTGAGGCCTGCGCTGTAGAAGCTGCCACAAGCATTGAACCTGCAAATAACTTTTTCATATCCATTTTAATGTATCTCCTAAAATCTAGATTTCTTTAACCATGAATTTAAATGCGGCATCAAATTCAATACCTATTGCGTCAACTGAAGCACGGTTTAAAAATACTTTAACACCAGAACTTACATCTACACCTACAAGGCAGTTACCAGTTTCAACACAAGACATATCTGTAGAAACTGTTAATTTCTTATTATTTTTAGCGACAGAATTAATTTCTGCCATTTTACCAGAAAGACCTTCTGTTACAAAAAGCATATCAACAGAAGTCACTTTAGAGCCAAGCTCAGAAATAGCTACTGGTACAAAATTAATTGTGACCTTACCCGTTTTTAGCCCAGCACCAATAATGCCTTTCACAGCATCAAAATCAGCCTGAGACGTAGCATTCGCGCCATCAAAAACAACACCTAATTGAACGGGTTTAGATTTATCAATAGAATTTGCAAAACCTGCAACTTTCCCAACAACCTGCATTTCTTTAGCTTCTGTCGCCGCATTGGCATCCAATGACATAGCGCAAAGAGCAAGTGCAGAAAGAGATAAAAGGGTTTTCTTCATTATTTTTTCCCTTACATTATTTTCACTTATTATTATTGTTTAGCACATATCTTACTAGTGCTGACTATTATTCTAGTTAGTTAACAATATAAAGATTAACATATTCACTATTATAGCACCAACTTATTAGGTCAAAAGTAATAGTAACCTATTCACCAGTTTTTTATATTTGATCTTTATTTATGCTTAGCTATTTGTTTAACATGGCTAAGCTTATAAGAAAACAGTAATATCTATACTTAGCACCGCCACCTCTTTATATATAACCTC
Source organism: Pseudomonadota bacterium (assembly GCA_018623135.1). Lineage (GTDB taxonomy): Bacteria > Pseudomonadota > Alphaproteobacteria > UBA1280 > JAAZVW01 > JAAZVW01. The sequence continues at coordinate 33,240 of JAAZVW010000001.1, read as the reverse complement.
TTTAAAACAGATTATATTTCCAGAGTTTTTCTTAAATTATTCTTCTTGTTCAATGGCCTGTAACACCTTTAAAGACCTAGACTTTTCCTGCTCTGTTAATTGCTGAACAACCTCTTGTTTAAAAAACTTTTTAATCTTATCAGATTGGTAATAAAGCCTAATAACCTCTAAATCCTTAGCAGAAAGAGACTTATCCCCCTGTATCATATTTACCTCAAATTCATCATACAAATCACCCTTATAGGTTTTAGAAAAATTATATTGGTTCTTGCCTGAATAGTATGACATAGGCTCTCCTACAAGTTCAGAAACAACTTCTTTCACCTCAAACAAACTACAATCACCAAGTGGTCCCTCAATAGGTTTTGTCAAAAACTCTCTTAAGAATAAAATTTGGTTTACCTGCCTTAAGCCCAACAAAACTTCTTCATTCTTTTTAGGCGCCCTCGTCTCCAATAAGCCACAGTTTTTACGATTTACAAAGTGAGAATACCTTATTTTATCTTTATTTTTATCAGAAACAGCCTTAAAACGCCCCATCTGAAATTTAGGCAAATCATTAATGACAGAAATCCTAAACACCCCCTGCTCTTGCCAAGTCGCATCAATGTAAAACACCTCTTTTTGAGCAGAATATAAAACATTCATCTCTGGCAAAAAGTTATCCAGTATAAGCCACTCATCTTTTTGATGTATTTTAATATCTAGCTCTTTTTGCGCCCAAACCCCTTTAAGCTGCCAAGATGTTTTTTCCACCACAGATTCGGCACTTGCAACAACAGCACAACCCATTGAAACAAAACAAAAACACATCTTTTTCATAAAATTAATATTCATAAACCACCTTAATATACTGTTGCATTTTAAACGCTATACTGTTAAATTTGCGCGATATAAATATATTTAGCTAAATTACATAACATATTCTTTAAGGTTAGTTTCAGATGAAGATCAATGCAAACCAAATCCGCCCTGGTAATGTTCTTGAGCACCAAGGCAAACTATGGCGCGTTCTAAAAATTTCACACACACAGCCGGGTAAAGGCGGCGCATACGTTCAAGCAGAAATGAAAGAAGTCACTCAAGGCACAAAACTTAATGAGCGTTTCCGTTCAACAGAATCAGTTGAGCGTGCCGTGCTAGAACAAAAGCAAATGCAATACCTCTACTCAGAAGGCGATATGCATAACTTCATGGATATGGAATCTTACGAACAAATCGCCATTGCAGAAGATGTTATTGCCGACGCAGCCAAATGGCTTCAAGAAAATATGGAAATCCAAATTGAAATGCACGAAGCAAACCCAATCGGTGTTGAGCTTCCTTCTCAAGTTACAATGGAAATTTTAGAAGCAGATGCCGCTATTAAAGGTCAAACTGTTTCTTCATCTTATAAACCAGCTAAAGTCGAAAACGGCGAAACAGTCATGGTGCCACAATTCATCGAAACGGGTGAACGCATCGTTGTTTCAACAGCCGATGGCACTTACGTTGAAAGGGCTAAATAATTATGGCTATTAACACAGCACCGCGTTTGCAAAATCTTCTACGCATGTGTCACAAATCATCTAAAGACCTTAACCGCTTTTTTGGTGATATGGCACGTCAACAAGTTAAAACAGCTGGTCTAGAACAATCTCTAGAAAAGGCAATTAACAAGGTAAACGGCTTTCAATTTAATGTTTTAAGTGAAACATACCCAGAAAGCACAATTGATATTAAAGAAGGTCTTCAGCAGGAAGGTACCGACTCTGTTAAAATCATGGCGTCTCCTATTGCAAGCTACGCAAACTTTATGCACTCAATCGAACCTGGTCTTTCTGCATACGTAGTTACAGAAAAAGACGAACCTATTGAGGCTCTTGTTTACGACTTTGTACAAGATACAGACTTTACTTGTGCAAAAGGCGAAGGCGCAAAAGATAACGAAATGCGTTACCGTGTAACAGGCCGTACATCTCTTGTACAAGGTCTTTTCCACTTTCACGTACCTTCACGTCTAGAAGGCAAACCGAATAAAGATGCCTCTTACGTTATTTCTGCAATGTCAGATTTCTTAAAAACAGGCGTTTCTTGTCGTATGACTCAAAACCCAGTAGCCGATATTTTACAAGTCGCTTCTGGTCGTGCAGATGGTTTTGTTGCTGTAGGTTTAAGCCCTATCGAAATCGCTCTTGGTCGTCTTGTTATGGTCGAAGCTGGTGGTAAAGTAACCGATATTAAAGGTGAACCTTTAACAGCAGAAAGCACAACAATGGTGGCATCAAACCCAACATTGCATGCCCGCCTACTTAAAACCCTGCATGGGGAAGCTTAATTACAACGTTTAGTTCTTTGTTAAAAAATTAGGAGCGCCTTAAATGAGCCTTACAACAACAATAAAAAGCTCTTTAAAAACACTAGCACTTGGCCTTACGGCTTTAGGCTCTAGCTATGCCTATGCCCAACCAAGTGAAGGCGTGGTTTTTAACTTTGAAAACGTTGCAATTACAGATTTAACACGCTACGTGGCAGAAGTAACAGGATACAATTTTACATTAGATTCTAACGCTTCTGCCAAAGTAAGCATTATTAGCCCTAACCCAGTACCAGAAGACGCTGTGCTAGAAGTCTACGAAAGTCTTCTTCAAGGTGTTGGCTACGCATTAGTCGAAGATGGGGGCAATGGCTTTAAAGTTATCCGTTCATCTGAAGCAACATCCGAGCAAATTCAAACAATTAAAGGCCGAGCAGAACCCGATGATGCCCGCCCGGCAGAAATCATCACACGCATTCTTAAACTTAAATATTTAAGCGTGGATTCTGTTATTCCTATCATAAAGCCTCTTCTTTCAAAATCAGCTAACTTGAGCTCATTTAGGCCAACAAATAGCCTTATTATTACAGAAAATTTTGCAAATATTTCACGCTTAGAAAGCATTATTAAAGATCTTGATACACCATCATCGGCAGGTGCTATCGAGCTTGTACCACTTAACCATGCCGATGCAGCCCAAGTCGCTGATATTATTGACCGTATCTACGAAGTTAAATCGCGTGAAGGTACACCCGTTCAAATTATTCCTGAAGTAACAAGTAATAAACTTATTGTAGTTGCTGATTATTCAGATTTGCAAGCGATCAGACGCCTTGTGGATAAACTAGATCTAGACACAAATGCTAAAGTAAAATCTGTAGAAATTTTCTACCTTAAACATGCAGATGCTAAAAACTTAGCTGAAGTACTTAACGAAGTTATTACACGTAACGAAGAAGCAGAAGAAGACGCTCAAGACAACAACGACCAAGTTAAAAAATCATCTTTAGCCTCTCTTACAGCATTTCGTGCACCTGTTTCTGTGGTTGCAGATGAAACAACAAATGCTCTTGTTCTTTCAGCAGATCCTGTCGACATGGTCACCCTGCAAGAAGTTATCCGTCGTCTCGATATCCGCCGCCTTCAAGTTTATGTTGAAGCCCTTATTATGGAAGTATCCGCAGATACAGCAGACCAATTTGGCATCGAATGGCGCGCGACAGAAGGTATCGGTTCAGGCTCTGGCATTGTACCTTTTGGTGGTGTCACCTCATCTGCTAATGGTCTTATTAATAACTTAGCCTCAAATCCTTTAGCATTACCAAGCGGTTTTTCATTCGGTTTAGCGGGCGGAACAATTGATTTTAACGGCACCGAATTTGCAAATATTGGTATGTTAATCAATGCCTTAAAGTCAGAATCAAGCATCAACATTCTATCAACACCTCAGCTTCTAACACTGGATAACGAAGAAGCAGAAATCATTGTCGGTGATAACGTACCATTTGTGACTGGTTCCTACTCAAATTCTTCAGGTAGCGCCGATCCATTTCAAACAATCGAACGTCAGGATATCGGTCTGACATTGCGCATGACCCCTCAAATTTCTGAAAACGGTTTTATCCAAATGAAAATCTATCAAGAAATTTCATCTGTCGCGCCAAATAACGAAAATGCCGCCGACCTGATTACACGTAAACGCTCTATCAAAACTTCTGTTGTTGTACCAAACGGCAATATGGTTGTACTTGGTGGTCTTATTCGTGACGATGTAACAGAAGCAAATTCCGCTGTCCCTTGTCTTGCTAACATTTGGGGTTTAGGTCAACTCTTTAAATCCTCGCGCGTTCAAAATAGCAAAACAAACCTTATGGTTTTCTTAAAGCCGCAAATCATCAATACATTCGGTGATCTAGACAGCATTACAAATGATAAATACACACAAATTCGTGAGCGTCAAAAAACAAAACCACGCAAAGGTTCTGCGCTTGTAAAACGTGTTGAAATCCCAGAAGCAGATATGGTACCTAACCACCTGCGTGATGAAAATCGTGGTTTATTTAAAACACCAAAACCAACAAACGCTCAGCAAATAATGCCTGTTATTGAGCCGAATCAAACACCTGAAGTCCATCAGCAAAACACGCCGATTCAGGAGGAAAGCCGTGCAAAAAAGCCCCAAGCTTATAAACTTGAGCAAAAACAAGTTAAGGTAAACCCACAAACAGAAAATTACCGCATTGCAGCTCCAAAAGAAATTAAGGTAGCGCAAGTTGCGCGCCCTATTGCAAAAGAGCCTGTAACACTTATTAAACCTGCTCAACCTGTAGCCGCAAAGCAGCTAGAAGATGGTGAACAGCCTATGCTAATGCCTGAAACTGCTTTACTTACGCAAAACTCAGTGATCTCAAACGCAGCTATGGATATAGATGTTTTACGCATGCGTACATCTGCTGAATTTGCACCTTCTATTCCTTCTGAGCTTACGGCGAAAAGAACATCCGCTCCGCTTGGTCAAAAAACAAATACAGCAACATCTGCAGAAGAATTTTCTGCTCCTGCACCATTGCTTGAAGAACGCCAACAAGCCGTAGCGCAAGCAAAAATTTCTACAGGTACGGCGGTTTCTACAACAGAAACGAATCTTACTTACCAAGAACCTAAATTAGTACAACAAGATGCTGTTAAACTCAAACAGCCAGAAGTTAAGCTCGCACAACCTAAAGAACTTAAAAAACTTAATATGCCAGAAGCAGCTATTAACCTTACAAAACCTATTGATCCAGCGCCAATTCAGTTGCAAGAAACACAGCTTGTTAAGCCTTTGTTCACACAACCGAACCTCGCTCAAAAAGCACAAAGCTTACCTTACCCACTTGCTTTTATTGGATTTGAAGATGGCTCTAGCAAAATTGCGGAAGCTTACTTAACTCAACTGAGTAAGATACCTAATCTTTTTGTAGATTGGTCACCTATCCGCTTAGAAGTAAGAGCTTTTTCTGCTGCCACAAAAGGCGCAGCAGGTCGTAAACAAGCCATTAAACGCGCTTCGCAAGTGCAAGATTTTCTTGTTGCATCTGGTATTTCAAAATCTAAAATTGACATTTATGCTTTAAGCTCAGATAACCAAAAAGCAATTGAACAAAACGCTGTGCATGTATTAAGGGTTCGTTAATGACATACGCAGATTACCTTAAAACAGAACTTGATATTCAAATCCCTGCGGATCTTGGGCATGATTTTTTCACCCTAAATCGCTTTTTAGAAAGCACAGGGCAATTTGATGCACACACCCAACAAAAAGCGGCAGATTACTATGGTTTACCTTTGGTAACAGAGGTAACAGATGACATTACAGCCGAGCTTGTTGCACCCTTAAACTTAAGCATTTGTAAAGAGTACAAGTGCCTTCCCCTGGCCCAAAATGATACCCAAATTATATTTGCTATGGCGAACCCTGATTTAGGTAGCGATATTATGGATGATTATGCAAAAGAGCATAACTTACGTGTGCGACCTGTGTATATGCCAGAAGGTACACTTAAAAACCTTATTAATGCAACATTTGATCGCATCCAACAATCAGCTGAAGATGTCGCCTCTTCTTTATCTGAAGAACCAAGTTTAACAGATGATCTGCAAGCAACTGAAGACTTGCTAGATGCAAACGATGATGCGCCTGTTATCCGTTTAATTAACTCTATTCTTGCGCAAGCGATTAAAGAAAAAGCTTCTGATATCCATATTGAACCTTTTGAAAAACAAGTTGTGATTCGCTTTAGGGTAGATGGTGTTTTACGCACGATTGTAACCCCTTCTAAAAAGTTACATTCCGCTATGTCTGCACGTTTAAAAGTTATGTCTGAGCTTGATATTGCAGAAACAAGGCTCCCACAAGATGGTCGTTTTAAAATAACACTTGCTGGTAAAGAAATGGATGTGCGTATCTCTATTTTACCAACATCTCATGGTGAACGTGTGGTTATGCGTTTATTAGGTAGAGATGAACAAGCAATTTTGCTGAAAGATATGGGACTAAGGGATTCTCAACTTATAAAATTACAAAACCTTTTAAAAGAACCTAACGGCATTATTTTAGTGTCTGGCCCAACAGGTTCTGGTAAAACAACAACCCTGTACGCTGGTATTCGTGAGATTAATAAGCCAGACATTAACATTGTTACTGTTGAAGACCCAGTGGAATACCAGCTCGATGGTATCGGTCAAATACAAGTTAATACAAAAATCGGGCTTACCTTTGCAGAAGGTTTACGCTCTATTTTAAGGCAAGACCCTGATGTTGTGGTTATTGGTGAAACACGTGATACTGAAACAGCGCAAATTGCAGTGCAAGCCTCACTTACTGGTCATTTAGTGCTTACAACCATTCATACCAATGATGCACCTTCTGCTGTAACAAGGCTTATTGATATGGGTATAGAGCCCTTCTTAGTTGGCTCATCACTGCGTGCGGTTATTGCACAGCGTCTATTGCGTACGTTAGATGACAGCAGCAAAGAAGAAATTAAAATAACACCTGAAATCCGTAAAATCTTTACAGATAATTTGCCAAAAGATTTAATACCAAGACCACTTAAACTTTATGCGCCCGTGCCTTCTGGCTCATCAACAACAGGCTATTTAGGTCGTGCCGCTGTTTGTGAAATGCTAGAAGTAACGCCAGGGTTACGCCGCTTAGTAAATGACAATGTTTCTGATACACAAATGCGTGAACTTGCTCAATCTGAAGGCATGCTCACACTCTTTCAAGAAGCGCTTTTACTTGCTTCACAGGGTAAAACAACCCTTGAAGAAGTTTTCCGCGTAACAAAAGCGTCTTAGAAAGGTATATAAATGGCATTTTTTAAGTACAACGCTTTTAATGCTGATGGAAAAAAAGTTTCAGGAAACCTAGAAGCGGCTTCTTTATCTTCTGCAAAAAGTACACTCAAAAACCAAGGCCTCTTCGTAAGTCATATTTCAGAAAGCTCTAAAAAGTCTGCCTCTTTTAACGTAAGCCAGCTTAAAACCATGCAACTTGCTGATATTATGGCTTTAGAAATTGGTGGTGGTAAAGTATCCTTTAAAGAACTTGTTGCCTTTACACGACAATTTGCCACACTTGTAGATGCGGGCATGCCGGTTATCGAATCTTTAGATACGCTGATAGATCAGGCAGAAAGCCGAGGATTTATTCAGGTGCTACAACAAGTACGTACGGAAGTTTCTGAAGGCAAACGCTTAGATGAAGCACTACTAGAACACCCTAAGTACTTTAACAACCTTTATGTAAATATGGTCTACGCCGCACAAAGCACAGGTAAATTGGGTAGTGTTTTATTAGAACTTGCTGATATTTTAGAAGAAAGGCAGGCGCTAACTGCAGAGCTTAAATCTGCACTTACCTACCCTGTTTTAATGCTTGTTGTTGGTTTGGCACTTATCAGCTTTTTATTAGTTTCTGTTGTGCCTAAAATAACTGAAATGTTTGCAGATATGGGGCAAGCTCTGCCAGAAGCCACAATATTTTTACTCAATACAAGTAACTGGCTACAAAACCATGGCTTACTGCTTTTAATTGGCCTGTGCCTACTGGCTTTCAGCTATAAAATATTTATACGTAAAAACATTCAGGCTAAAAAAATACAAGATAGAACACTGCTAAAACTTCCTAAAATCGGTAAGCTCTTTGAACAAATTGCATTGGTACGTTTTACAGGTGCTCTTTCTTCCTTATTAAGTGCAGGTGTGCCTATGCTTAAATCATTAGAAATTTCTAAAAAACTTATGCCAAATGCTTATATTGGTGATAAGATTGACCATATGCAAACACAAGTACGTGAAGGTGTGCCCTTAGCTCGCGCTATGAAAGAAGCAAAATGCTTCCCAAGCTTACTTATTAATATGACACGTGTGGGCGAGAGTTCTGGCAGATTGCCACAAATGCTTGCGCGTTTATATAGCGCAAATAACACCGAGCTTAAAAATAGTCTTAAAGGTTTAACTACACTTATTCAGCCTTTACTTCTTATGCTTATGGGTGGGCTTATTGCCTTTATTATGATTGCTGTTTTACTACCTATTTTTGAACTAAACACACTCGCTGGAGGATAAAAATGAAGAATAATCGCCTTTCAGGTTTCACACTTATGGAACTACTTGTTGTTATTGTAATTATTGGTGTGCTAGCAACCTTTGTTGCCCCTAAAATTTTTGATGCGCCTGAAAAAGCACGCCGCACACAAGCGGAAATGCAGCTTAAAGGAATTCAGCAAGCGCTTGAACTTTACAAGCTAGATAATCGTAAATACCCAACAACAAACCAAGGTCTTAAAGCACTGGTTGAAAAACCAGCTGGCGCTAAAAACTGGAAAGATGGTGGTTATATGCAAAAACTACCTAAAGACCCTTGGGATAATGACTATATTTATTTAAGCCCTGGTATTCAGTCTAAATCAGGCTATGACCTTATGTCTTACGGTGCTGATGGTAAAAAAGGTGGTACAGAAGATAACGCTGATATCACAAACTGGGAATAATCTTTCTTTTATAGAAAGTAGAATATACTCATGAAAATTGGCGGCTTTACTCTTCTTGAATTGCTGGTTGTTCTTGCAATTATTGGGGGAATGGCCGCCTTTTTAGTGCCTCAATTCCCGTCTGCAGACCACTTAAACCCAAGACAAGAAGCTAATCAGCTGCGCGCCTTTATGGAGCAATTGCGTAAAGACTGTATAAAACAAAACGCATCTGTAAGCATAGAGATAAACCCTGCAGAAAACAGTATTACTGCAACATATAAAAACCAAAACCTGCTTATAGACCCCTTTAAAGAAAGCTCTGAAGAAATCAAAATCGAGCGTTTTGAACCAAAAGAGTTTAAACCAAGTCGTTTAAGCATCCAAAAAATTATTGCTGATAAAGACTATGAAAATGAGCCTTTTATCTTTAACCTTTCAGGCTTTACAACACCCCCTGCTTTTGAACTTATTCTTATTGATAACAACGACAATCACAAAGGTTTTAAACTTATAAGTAACAGCACACAAATGCCACTTGTTGTAGAAAGCTTTAGCGATGAAAATTAAAGGTTTTACACTTATTGAAGTGCTTATCGCACTTTCTTTAATGGCTATTTTAATGACAAGCCTAGGGTCTGTTTTATTCCAAACATTCACCAACCATGCAGATGAGCGTTTGCAACAGCAAGAACAAACCTATTATACTTTGCTTAAAATAGAAGAAGACATTGAAAATTTCAGATCTGGATTTAAAGGCGATACCCAAGGATTCTCATTTACGCGCTATATCAAAGTTGCAAGCATTAAAGAAGATGAGCCTATGCCTAAATCTGGTCTAGAATTACTCTCTTATAAATTTGAGTCTCATCCGCAAGATGGTAAAACCTACCTTACCCGCACAGCGGTAGATAAGTTGACCAATTTAAACGGCAAAGAGCCTCTCACAACCTATCTTATCCCCGTAGATGACTACAGTATTAAATATCTAAATGATAAAAAACAATGGCTGAATACTTGGCTAAATAATAAAACACCTATCGCTATTAAACTTACCTTAGGTAACGATGTTGAAACTGGTTGGTCGCGCACCTTCCCTATTGTTGTGGAGCTTAAATAACATGGCTTTTATCAACAGATGTTTATACCTACTATGTGCACCTAAATTTGTCTTAAAATCGGCACATAATTCAGGATTAATTCTTATTGCTGTTTTAGGTGTTACAGGCTTAGTTGCCGTATTTATGACCTTGCAAATGACAAACCTAAACCAAAGCACAACAAGGCTTAGTGCAATTACAGAATCTCAACAGCTTAAATACAATAGCTATTCAGCGATTAACTTAGCCGCCGAAGTATTAATTAGAGATTTTAACAAAAACACATCAGACGGCGCAGGCGATAATTGGCATAACTACAGAACCTGGAAGAGTTTTCCGCTAGAAGATGGTTCCACTTTAGCTATTAAAGTGCAAGACGCATCTGGGCTTTTTAATTTAAATGATTTAAGAACGTCTAAAGATGAACATCTTAAACGCTTAAGGAAACTACTGAGATATAATAATCTTAACCCCAACTTGTCGGGGGCTATCGCCGATTGGGTGGATGGTAATCGCATCGCATCTGCCTATGGTGGGCAAGAAGATAACTACTACAAACTTATAGGCAACAACCAAGTTACGCGCAAAACATTAGGTGAACAAAGCTACCACATTGCTGATTTACAAGGCGTATGGAATTTAACAGAACCAGAGCTTATGAAACTTGCAGAAATAACAACAACGCTTGACGTGAATAATTACAAAAACGTAAACAGTCTAGACCCTATGTTTTTAAGGACTTTATACCCTTCTGCAAACTACAGTTCCCATGCGCAATATATTGCATCTGATAAATATAAAGATGTGAACGACTTTTTAAATAATATAGGCGAAGAAGAAAATGCAAAATATACCCGTTTCAGCCTATCTTCTATGCATTTTTTACTGCATCTTCAGGTAAAATCTGGCACAATGGTGCGTAAAGCCATTGCTCTATTAGAGCGCAATAACGAGCAAATAAAAATAAGGAGCCTGTGGTGGCACTAACAACCAGTCTTTTTTTCATGCATAACGGCCAACTTCTTGCCCTTGGTTTAGAAGATGGTAAACCTATTGTGCTTGATCCACAAAAAATGCCGCCCGTACAATATACTGCTGCATTTGCTTTTGGTGCAGAAGCTATTTCTAAAAGACGATTTAATACACCACTAAAAAGCTATAAGTTTAAGCAAGTAGCCCCGAGCTTATTAACAGAATCTATTTTAGATGATGTAAAAGAAGTAAAAGTACTAGAAAAAGACAATAATGCGCAAGTTGCTCTTTCTTTCAATGCCGATAAAGTCGCACTAGATATTGACAATATTTTTAAAGATACGTCCATTTACATTAACGCTGCCGCTTCTGTTATTGATGGCGCAACTTACCTAACCCCAAATAAAGAAGACTTTGTTATTTTAGCAGAACTTAATGGCCAAATTTACGCCTTTAAGGTGAACCAACATAAGCTTATTGATTTTCGGGTTATTCCAATAAAAAATTGGTCAGAAGAAGCTGTTTTAACCTTACGTAGTTTATTAACGGAAGAATCTACACGTATTGTTAACTTTGGTGTAACCATACCCCCCGCTTTGCATGAAAAAGCATTAAAAGGCTACCTACCGCAAAATTTATCTAACGATTATGCGCTCGCATACGGCCTACTTTGCGCTTTAGAAGATGGTGAAATCGCTCTTAAAAAACCCGCCGCTTCACCTGAACTTATCCGTAAACGATATAAGTTTTACAGACACAGCCTTAAAACATTAGCCGCTAGTTTTATTGTAGGGCTTGTGCTTGCTGGTTTGCTCTTTATACAAAACAGTCAATTACAAAAAACATTTACTATTTTTGAAGCTAAAAAAGATCAGCTTTTTAATGAGGCACTCCCGAATACCCCACAAGTTGCCCCAACCTTACAGCTTGAACAACGCTTAAGGGAGCTTCAGGTTGCTGGTGGATTTCAATCTGAATACGACCAAGGCTTATTAGGGCATTTGCAAATATTATTAGATGCCTTAAGTGCAGAATCAGATGTGCGCGTGAATAATATTAACATTAAAGATGATAAAATTTCTTTTAAGGCAGAAGTTAATAAACTTTCTGATACCGATAAACTTAAAGCAACGCTACAACAACATTTTGTAACAGCTAAATTACGTATGAGCGGCGTACAAGTCTCTAAAAACTCTGTACAATTAAAAATGGATATTGAACTCTAATGGCTTACTTAGAAACTATTTTTCATAAATTTATGCAAAAGCCAGACCTAAGAATTATTCTTGCTTTATGGGCTGTTCTTTTTGTTTTTCTTGGTTTTATAAGCTTAAGCTTATGGCAAAACAATCAGCACTTAACAAAACAAATAGAGCAAACAGAAGCAGATATATTAGATTATCATTTGTATCATGTTCAAATTAAAGCGATTGAGGATGATCTCAAATCATCTGGTCATTCATACGAAAGTAAAAATCCGCTTACGCAATTAGAAGTTATTAGCCAACAAACAGGGCTTTTCCGCAAAATGGAAAGTGTTCAACCCATACAAATAACGCTAGAAGATGGGCAACAATTCCAAGCATATAGACTTAGCTTTTCTGGTGTTTCTGTGCGCGATTTCATGTCGTTCTTACACAGTATTACTTTCAAAAGTGTATTAAAACCACATAAAATAGAGCTCAACAAAATAGGTAGCGACTATTTAAATGCCCAGATAACATTATTAGGAGAAGCTGAATCATGAGCCGCTCAACATTTAAAATACGCCCTCTGCACATATTTTTTATTTGCTTTGCTTTAGCACTTATTGTTATGGGCTCTGTACCCTGGGGTAAAGTTATTCAGCAACAACTTGCTAAATACCCAAATATTATTGAAGTTGCAGACGTAAAAATGCACGAAGGCAACATTGTGCTTTCTGGTATTTTTCTTAAAAAATCAGGTATGTTTTTTAAAGAAGCCGCCATTGACATTCATTGGATTAAACTTTTTGCCCTCACAGCCGCTGCAGATGTGGATTTAAAAGAAGATAATGGCTCAGCTCATCTTTATACATCTTATAATCTTCTTACTAAAGATATTTTCCATAAAGGAGAATTTAAAAACTACCCTATTAATGTGAATGATTTTCCGAACAGTTCAATCATTAAAAAAGCGCTTAAATCGGGTCAGTTGCGTATTAGTGGCACGCAAGAAGCGCATACAAAACAACAGTTAAATAAAGACTCTCACATAAATATAGACTTTATTATAAATAGCTTATACATACATCCCCGCGCATTAGGTATGCCCCTTAATATTGCTCAAGGTTACATTAAATCTACCCTTGAAAAGGGCTTAGGTAAGTTTGTTATGCGTGGCACAGGCGCTCAATCTGTTGCTTTAAATGTTCAACTCGAAAGCCAACTAGACTTTGCAAAATTACCACAGTCACCATTAAAAGGAGAAGGTTTTGTACGCCTACCCTTGTTGAATGCGCCTATTCAATTTAAACTTGGTGGTAGTATCGCTAAACCATTACCTGTAAGATAAATTAAAGATGAATAAAATTTACCAACGCATTTTCTTAAATATTATAGTCACTTCTGTATTTTTATATGCAGGATTTAAATTTTTTCCGCAAAATATTTTTTCATCAGAATATGCAATATTAAGTGTCATCTATTTAACATCTGTGGCCATTATGCTTTTTAATGCAACAGAACTTAAAGCACATAAAAACTGGTTATTTAAAGGACATGTACGAGAACGAGCGACAGAAATTCTTATCCCACCTTCTTTATTTTCTAAAATTCGCCTATGCTTAAGTGAAGATAAGCTTAACGTAAGCCGCTCAACTAAAGAACTCAAAAAAATAGTACAAGCCTACCAACGCAAGCTTAAAATACCACAAACATTACCAGTTCTTACTCTGGCAACTTCTGCTATTTTAAGCTTAGGTTTACTTACTCAAAATTTACTTATTTCTATTAATGGGGCCCTTTCTCCTGAACAAGCTTACGAACGTATTGCCTACTATTTAGCATTTACAGTTGTGGGTGCACTCTTATCTCTAAGTCTTTTACAAATGTATAAAATTATTAAAACTCAAATACGAGAAAACATTGTAAAAGCTTACGATTTATTTGAAATGACCGCACCTCAAATTTCACGCAAATGGCGTTTAGATTATAAAAACTTACTCGCCACACTTAGTTTAAGTATTGTGCCATTACTAGGGTTAGAAGCATATACATTTCATATGGTTGTTAAACACCAAGAAAAAGTTATAACACTTGAACAAACGCAAGACTCATTAGAAGAATCTGTGTCCACACTCACAACAAAACTTTCATATGCAGATGATGAAAATCAGGAACTTTCAGGTCAACTATCTTCTATGCAACAAAAGATAGAGCTTGTAAGACTACAATTAGACAAAGCTAAAAAAGATCTTAAAACAAAAGCGCGTTCTTTAAGCCAGCAAGAAAACCAGCTGCAAGACTTAAAAACGCAACAATCTAAGCTCAAAGACCAGATTTCGGTTATGCAAGCGGATAAAGAACAGGCGATTGAAGAACTCTCTTCATTCCGTGATGACAAACAAAAACTTGCAGAAGAACGACAAGCACTGCGCAATGAAATTGCGCAACTGCAAAAAACACTAACCAATACAAAACAAAAACTCGCAGGTAAAGAAACAGAAGTAAGTGCTGCAAAAAAACAGCTTAATAACACATCTACTAAACTTAATGAGCTAGAGAAAAAACATAGCAAGCCTTCTCTTTCTAAGTTTAAATGGCCAGAAAGTGTTGAGCTCAAATCTAACAGACTTATTATCCCTGCTGACCTTGTTTTTGTTAACAAAACAGAACGCATTTCAGATACTGGTGCGGTTTTGCTAACATCTCTGGTTAAAAACTTAAATAAAACGCTTAAACTGCAGCCTAATTTATCATTGCTCTTTAATGTACATACAGACATCCTACCTCCACAGGAAAAAACATTCGTAAACAATAAAGAGCTCACAGCAGCGCAAGCTGTATCTTTAAGCGATAAAATGGCTGAGATAGGTTTGAAAAAAGATACCATTGTAACAGCAGGCCTTGGAGCAGAATTTGAACGTGATGCACGTATTGTTCCTGATGCCTTAAAACGCAATCGCCGTATTGAAATTATCTTACTAGAATCTGTTAAGTTAGATATTTTCCCATAATTTTGTAACCAACAGCTTCTTTTTAACGAATACCTACTTATAATTAACTAAAACCAAAGCTTAAGTCTTTAAAGGGGTAAGTATGAAACGTTTTCTTATTATTTTAAGTGCATTTATCACAGCATTTGTAACAACAAGCAACGCCCAAGCGACAGAAATAACAAAACTTGATCTTGAATATGTTACAGCTGAACTCATTAGCAAATCAAAAACACTTCATGCAGGTACAAACCATTTCGCCATTATGCTAGACCATGAAGACCAATGGCACACTTATTATAAAAACCCCGGCGATGCAGGTATTGCCACATCTCTTACACTTAAAAATGCTCCAGAAGATATTCAAGTGTCCTCTCTTGTTTGGCCACAACCTTATAAGTTCCCCTTTCCTCCTAACCTTACAAACTATGGTTATAAAGATGTAGCTATTCTCCCCTTTACAATAGAAATACCTAAAAGCTATGTAGGTAAAAAAGTAAGCCTTACAGCTGAACTTAACACGCTTATTTGTAAAGACATTTGCTTACCTGGTTTTGGAGAATTTAGTATAACGCGTCAAACCAAAGCAGAGCCCGTGATCAACAACACGCATGCATACTATATTAAAAAAGGTTACGATTTTGTTCCTCAAAATAGTACAGAATCCTTTGATATTAATGTAGATAACCAAAACGTAATTCTTCATTTTAAAACGGTTCACATACCAAAACTTTTCATCCCTTCAGATGAAGGCGTTATAAACGATAGCCAAGCTCAAAAATTTATCAAAACAAATACTGGCTATAAACTTATTCTGGAAAAGGATGATTACCTAGAAGCTCTGCCAGAAAACTTTGGCGGTATTCTTGTATTAAAAGATAATTCTGCACTTGCTTATGGCAATGCTCAACACGCAGCAACGGCACCGAATCTTTCAACAGTTCAGGATGAAGATACAATTGTAGAAACTTCTTTATTTGTTATGCTTGCCTTTATTGGTGGTCTTATTCTTAACCTTATGCCTTGCGTTTTGCCCGTACTTTCTCTTAAAGTCATGAGCCTTGTAAAATATAAGGATAGCGGCGCTGGTTATATTCATGGTTTATATTACACTTTAGGTGTTGTTTTAAGCTTTTTAATTTTGGCTTCAACACTGGTTATTCTGAAACAGTCTGGCGAAGCTATTGGTTGGGGGTTTCAGCTTCAAAACCCAACATTTGTCATTATACTTATTGCCTTGTTAAGCTTTATTTCATTAAGTCTTTTTGGCGTATTCAACATTGGTACATCACTTACACAATTAGAGGGCAAAAAAGTATATAAAAGCGGTAAATTAAATGCCTTTATGGCAGGTATTCTTGCTACAATTGTAGCAACGCCTTGTACTGCACCTTTTATGGGCGTTTCAATGGCTTATGCATTAAGTCAGGATAATATCACAACCTATCTTGTTTTTGTTTCATTAGGTTTAGGCTTGGCCTTCCCTTACCTGCTGTTAAGCTTTAAACCTTCTGCACTTAAATTTATACCTAAACCTGGCGCCTGGATGGAACGTTTTAAACAGTTTTTAGGCTTCCCTATGCTTGCGTCTATTTTATGGCTGCTTTGGGTTATCGCCGCCCAAAAAGGTAGCGATGCTGTGCTTATTGCGCTGATGATGATATTTGTACTTAGTCTAATTTCTTGGATTTACGGTAATTTCGTAAGCCTAAAAGGTAGCAAAACCTATCGCTTTATCAGTAGCCTTATTCTTATTGTGCTTAGCCTTTTTGCTATCCAACAAGCATCTCAAAGTATTCATACCTTAAAAGAGCAAGCGACAAGCCCTCAGCAAACAGTTATTAATTTTGATAAACAAAAAATTAAAACTTTGAATGCAGAAGGTAAAACTGTCTTTCTACGCTTTACTGCAAATTGGTGTATTACCTGCAAAGCCAATGAAAAACTTGTTATTAATACAACAGAGGTACAAACAGCTTTAAACAATAATAATATTGTACAAATGGTTGCTGATTGGACAAATAAGAGTGAAAAAATAGCCCAAGAAATTGAGCGTTTAGGGCGCAGTGGCATCCCTCTTTATGTCTTTTTCTATCCAAATGGTAAAGAGGTTATTTTACCAGAAGTCATTAATAAATCTCTTATATTAGCACAAATTAACAAAAGCTATTAACGATACTTTTTTGGCAAACAGGGTAACTTATGCTAAAGTTATCCTGTTTTTTATGTATGCAAACTGTTAATAAAAATAAAAGAGGTCTCTCATGCAATCTTTTCAAGATCAACTTATTTCCATTTTTGGTGTAATAGCTGGCTATATTTGGAGCTGGCCAATGCTTATTATACTCGTGGCAACAGGTATCTATTTAACAGTTATGCTCAAAGGGTTACAATTTCGCCTACTCGGCCATTCCTTAAGCCTTATTGTAAAAGATATTAATAAAGACAGAAAACAAACAGGTGATATTTCCCACTTCCAAGCGTTAATGACTGCGCTTTGTGCCACCGTAGGTACAGGTAATATTGCAGGCGTTGCAACAGCCATTGCCCTAGGTGGCCCCGGTGCTGTGTTTTGGATGTGGATGACAGGACTTCTTGGTATGGCCACTAAATATAGTGAAAGCCTACTTGCCATTCATTACAGAACAAAAGATGCCGATGGCCGCATGATTGGTGGCCCTATGCACTATATGGCAGAAGGTCTTAAGCAAAAATGGCTAGGGCTAACCTTTGCCTTTTTACTTTTATTAGGCACATTCGGTGGTGGTACCATGGTGCAATCAAATTCAGTTGCAGATGCGTTTCAATCAAGCTTTAACGTAAGCACAACAACAACTGCCATTATCATTACAATTCTTTCTGCCTTAGTTATTTTAGGGGGTATTAAGCGCATCGGCCAAGTTGCCGCAGCAATCGCCCCAAGCATGATTCTTATTTACGTTCTCTTTGGTATTTATGTTCTTGCACTTAATGCTTCTGCCATTCCTGATGCGTTTAAACTTATTTTCGATTCAGCTTTTAACGGCACAGCTGCAACAGGCGGTTTTGCAGGTGCAACACTTGCTATGGTACTACGTTATGGTATGTCTCGTGGTGTCTTTTCAAATGAAGCTGGCCTAGGTACAAGCTGTATTGCAGCAGCTGCCGCACGCACGCACCACCCAACAGAACAAGCCCTTATTTCTATGACACAATCTTTTATTGATACTTTGGTCGTTTGTACTTTTACCGCACTTATTATTCTTACCTCTGGCCTTTGGACAATGGATGGTGCAGCCAATATGGGCGCCTCACTCACAGCAATGAGCTTTGGCCAGACACTCAACACCGCTGTATTTGGCGTAAATTTAGGTGAATCTGTGGTTGCTATTTGCTTAATTTTCTTTGCTTTTTCAACAATACTAGGTTGGCATTATTACGGCGAGCGCGCCTCTGTATATTTGTTTGGTAACAAGGGCACTAAGTTTTATAACCTTGCCTTTTTAACAGCTGTTTTTGTTGGTGCAGTTGCGCAACTTCAACTTATTTGGTTATTTGCAGATATTGCTTTTGGCCTTCTTGCCTTTCCTAATGCTATTGCTCTTATTTTACTTGCTCGCAAAACAAGAGAGCTTACTTTTGACTATTTTAAGGGTGAGAAAAATAACCGTGAATACGAAGTAGAGCCTTTCCATCACATGACAGAAGAAGACTGGGCTCGCGTAAAAAAACGCGTATCAGATGTTTAAAAAGATCAATAAAAAAAAAGCCGCTATCATTTCAGCGGCTTTTTTTTATGAGGTAACAACCTACTCACAAGCTACAGGTTCTGATCTAATAATAGCCGAATCTCCAACCTGAATATTATGTTTAAAAGCATCTTCCCCTATAACCTCTAAAATAGAATCTGCTGCAGGTAATTCCCCACCACGTATCACTTCCGTATGTGGCATTGCCTTATGCACAATTCCTACTACATAACCTTCTCGCATATAAATCATATCAAGCGGAATGTAAGTATGCTTCATCCACATCGTACGTATATCTACATTATCCCAAATAAATAACATGCCATGGTTATCAGGTAAAAACCTTCTATACATAAGCCCTTTTGCACGCAAAGCATCTGTATCTGCTTTTTCAAATGTATAAGCAGCACGCTCTTGTCTTTGAGGGCTATAAAAGTGCATCTTTTCTACCGAGCACTCTGCCTGTGTACGTTCTGCTTGTAATATAAACAAAGCAGAAAGAGCAAATACTTTAATCTTCAACATTCCAATCCTCATAAGCATCTTGGCTAATGGCACCATATTTATTAAGTACACCAACCAAATCTTTAATAATACCAGGAGTTACAGCAGAAAGCGGATTCACAGCCACTTTAGGGTTATTCAAATCACCAGAAAAACTAAATTCTGCGGCAAAAAGAGCATCTTGAGAACCTGTCAAAATATCACCTACAATTGGTATCGCGTTAACAGATTTATTGAGTGTACTAATAGGCACCAATGTACCTTCCACATCTATTTTTTCAGCCTCTGTATTTACAAGCGCGCGCCCTTTAATTGCCATTGAAGGGCCTTCAAGCCTTATGTCTTTACTTATAATAATGCTATTTTTTAATTGTAAAGGTATGGCGATACGCTCAAAAATAATACCTTTATCCAAGTTAGCAATTTGCTCTAAGGATAAGAGCGATAAAATTTTAGCCAAAATAGGCGCCTTAACCAAATGAGAATTAGATATTTCTAAATAGCCATTACCACGTTGTAACGCTTCTTTATCTACAGGGTCTCTCACATCTAATAAATTAAATTGTAAATCAAGCGCCCCATCTCTTAAGTTTGGGTATAAATCTAAAGCCTTTAAAAAATCACCCGCATTTTCTGCATGTGCTTTCAAAATACGTGTCTCTTTAGTATTTCTTTCTAACGTTAATGAAACTTTGTGTTCTTTATCTGTCAAAGCATCTGCTTTAGCGCTTTCCCAATAACCTTTTAATTTTTGAGCTTTTAAAGAAAGATCATTTAAAGCGCCACCAGCTGTTAAAACTTTTTTAAGTGCCACATCAACATCTATATTCTGGTCAAAAAACTTCTGTTTTTGTTTTTGAGAGGATGCCTTTTTATTTGAATCAAATAACCTTAAATCAAGCTTATCACCCGTTACTTTAAAAAACTCATTCTCTTTAAAAGCAGCCACAAAATCACTCTGACCAATTTTTATAGGGGCAAAATCAAAGTAGTGCGTATAACCTGTCATTAAATTAATCTTAGCTTTACCTCTTACCTCTGTTTCTGGGGCACGCAATAGAGCTTCATTCACAATAAGCGTCTGCCCATCTAAAGTAAGCTTACCTGTGCTTTCTATAAAAGATTTTAAATCTTTTTCCTTGCGCCAATTCAAATCCTTAATTTGTAAAGAACTTGTTGTTAAATCAGCAAAAAGCCTGTAATCCATATAGTTCTTTTCAGCTTTATTTAGCTGTAATTTTGCAAGGGCAGTGCCTTCTAATTCAAAAGGTAACGCCTCTTCTTCTAAGGTCTTTTCTATTGTTTTTTGATCAATATCAGAAATAACTTCCACAAAAGTTTCTTCACCAAATGCTTTAATATTCTCTTTCCAAACAACATCTACAGGCTGTGTATTTAAATACCCCTTACCTTTATATTCGAGCTTTTCTTCTGTTACCAATAAGTGCGATTGAGGTGATTTATACAACGCGCCAATATAAGGCGGCACCAGTGCTCCTTCTTCTATTTTAGCAGCAGCTGTAAATTTTAAATCCTCATAATAAATATCATTTTTAAGAGGTAATGAAAGCGCAAAAGTAGACGCATGTTTACCTTCGACATCCCCAATTAAGCCACCTGTATCGGGTAAAATATACATCAAGAGGTCTAACAAATCCTGTACCTTACCAGCAACCTCAGTCGATAAACTAAGTTCCGGATACTGCCTTTTATAAAGGTTTGTTAATTCAACTTTACCAAAGGTTAAATTTTGATGACGGGTCTTTGCAGAAACCACATCTGTTTTTATATAATCATTTTCGAGTAAAAAATTCGCTTTAATTTCTTCTAAAGGCGGCATTTTATCCATATAAGAAAGAATGGCTGTTTTAATACGAGATTCGACCCTAAAAAGCCCTTTGGCATCATCGCCTCTTCCTTCAAACGGGAAATCTAAAAAATCACCCTTAAAAGTTAAATAAACCTCTTCAGTTTCACTTTTTGTAATATGCCCTTCAAGCCATGATCTTGTTTGCCCTGCAACTAAATCAGGGATGTAATGAAACGCTTGGTTAAGATCAAGCTCACTTAATGTAAGCTGCGCATCTAACCCCAAACGCTTAGCAAGGCCTGTTAAGTGCGCATAACCAGAAATTTCTAACCCTTGATGATCTACAGCTCGTATATGATCTAACTTAATTTTACCATCAGCATCATCAGAAAGACTCATTGTCGCTTTCCAACTTTCAAATTTAAGCGGATGGCTATACACAAAAATATCAAAATAAGATTTTCTACCCGAAAGATTCATTGTCATATCTTCTAATCTATTCTGTTCATTTATATAAAAATGCCCATTTACAGAATAAATACCCGATACTTTAAAATCTTCACCAAAACCAATCTCATCATGAAATGTATTTAAATTAAGAGAATCAACCTTCACATTTACTTTCACACGTTCAGAGCGCGGGCTATGCGTCACCAAAACTTCATATGGGAAAGAAACATCTTCTTCAACAACATCCGCATTTATAGAAAGTTGCTGCCCATATAAAAAGTTTTTAGAAAAATGTACATTTAAGTTATCAACAAAAAAGGGTGTGCCATCTTTCGTATCTAATTCTATGCGCCCATCTGTAATATTAATTGTACGAAGTGCTTTCCAAAAACGCCCCTGTTGACCAGAAAACAAGTCTAAGAAACTCTGCCCTTTGTACATCGGCACTTGAAATTTATTCTCAAAAAAGCTAGTCACCAACTGTGATTTAGGCAAAGTATCAACTTTTTCTTTATCCTTATCTGGCTGATTATTAACAGATAAATCAGCATAGGCATAAGGTGATTCTATCTCAATATGCTTAAAGGCAGGGCGCAGTGTAAGCGTATAGCGCTTAGAAAATTCAAACCTAATTTTTTCTGCTTTAAAAGATTGCCCAGAAATAGCAAACTCTGGCTTATGCGCATATAAACTTAATGAGCCATCAAAATAAATATACAGCTGCTCAAAATCTATATAACTATCTTCAGGCAAAAATAGCTTTTTAATTTGTTCAGAATACTCTGTTAACGAAAGTGGCTTATAAGCAATACGCGCTAAAAAGACTAAAAACAGCATCAAAAGAACAAGCCCAAGCACTATAAAAGGCTTAAGCAGCATGCGCCAGCATATCTCTGTTGTTCTTTTTAATTTAATCATAGCCATAAGGTTACGCTTTTTTCTGCTCCAAAGCCATATAAGAAAGAGCTGCTTGAATGTATTTATCTAAATCGCCATCCAAAACACCATCTGTATCAGAAGACTCAACTGTTGTTCTCAAATCTTTCACCATTTTATACGGATGTAAAACGTAAGATCGAATCTGGTTACCCCAGCCATTATCCCCCTTAGCGGCTTGTTGTGCATCTTTTTCTGCAAGTTGTTTTTGCATTTCGTGCTCATACAAGCGTGCTTTAAGCATTTTCATCGCTTCTTCTTTATTTTTGTGTTGAGATCTTTGGTTTTGACACTGCACAACAATATTTGTTGGCGTATGTGTAATACGCACAGCAGAATCCGTAGTATTTACATGCTGTCCACCTGCACCAGAAGCTCTATAAGTATCAATTCTTAAATCTTTTTCTTCAACATCAATATCAATATTATCATCTACTTCAGGGTACACAAATACAGATGAGAAAGAGGTATGTCTTCTCGATTGAGAGTCAAACGGAGAAATACGCACAAGCCTATGTACACCCGATTCCGTTCGTGCATAACCATAAGCATATTCACCTTTAATTTTAAGCGTAACAGATTTTATACCCGCTTCATCGCCTCTTGTTTCTTCAATAATTTCAGCTTTAAAACCTGCACGTTCTGCCCAACGCAAATACATGCGCATAAGCATACTTGCCCAATCGCAAGATTCTGTACCGCCAGCACCTGCATGTATTTCTAAAAAAGCATTATTAGGGTCTGCTTCACCAGAGAGTAACAATTGCGTTTCCATCTTTTCAATATGAGGCTCTAACCCTTTAAGCTCGGCAAAAGCTTCTTCATACAAACTTTCATCTTCCGAAGCTAATTCCGCCAAGGTCTCTGCATCTTCAAATGCTGTTTGCAATTTTTGATAAGATTCTAATAAAAGCTCAACCCTACGCTTATTTTGCATCACATCTTTAGCTTTTTGTGGGTCATTCCACAAATCAGGGCTCTCAACAGCCTCGTTTAATTGTGCAAACTCTTTTTGCAAATTAGGTAAGTCAAAGATGCCCCCTTAGCAAGGTTAAAGCTTGCTCAAGTTGGGCATGTAGCTCTTTATATTCAATTAACATAATTAATAAATCCCTTGCTCGTTCAGGTCTAATAAATTTACAGGTTTTTCTTGCTGAATCACATCACCTGTTTCAGGGTCTTCTGTAATAAGCAAACTCGGTTCTGTTTTTTGTTCAACTTGTATATCCGAAGCTTCATTAGGTTTTGTACCTTTTAAGAAAGCTTCTAAAATAACAGTTTTAGAATTTTTATTAGGTCGTGTTCCCGTATCTGCATCAATACGAATCAGCTCAATACCTTCAGGAATTTTAAAATTCAGGTGTGCTTTATCAGCCATTGCTGCTTTCATAAAGTCAACCCAAATTGGGCCTGCTGCTTTACTACCCGTTTCCCCTTTACCAAGGGTTACAGGTGTATCAAAGCCTACCCAAACAGCTACAGCTAAATTAGGCGAAAAACCCACATACCAGGCATCTTTAAAGTCATTTGTCGTACCTGTTTTAATACCAACAGGGCGACCAACAGCCTTTGCACGATACCCCGTACCACGCTCTACCGTACCTTTTAGAATATCTGTCATTTGATAAGCAAGCGCTTCAGAAATAACACGTCTTTGCGCATAAAACTCATCCGTTTCAGGTGGAATACGTGGGTTTACTTCTACAGATGCACAATCTTTACAAAAATGCGCCGCACGCTCAATTAATGTACCCGTTGGGTCTTGCACTCTATCAATAAAGAAATGCGGATTATAAACACCTTGGTTCGGGAACACTGCATAAGCATTCACAAGCTCTAGTACATTAACAGAAGAAGAACCTAACACAGTAGAAAGCACTGGCTCAAATTCCGATTCAAAACCAAAACGCTTAGCAAAATCAATAACATTACGAATACCTAACGCCTGCGTTAAACGAATTGTCATCAGGTTTCTTGATTTTTCAACACCCTTCCTTAACGGTGTAGGGCCATATACTTTTGTTGAGTAGTTTTGCGGCTTCCATGCTTTTTCATCTTGCGGGCTCGAAAGCACCAGCGGCGCATCTAAGATAATAGAAGCAGGTGTATAATTTCTGTTTAAAGCAGCTGCATAAACAAATGGCTTAAATGATGAACCAGGCTGACGTAACGCCTGCACAGCGCGGTTAAAGTGAGCCCCTTCTTCAAAGCCACCAACCATAGCTTTTACAGCACCTGTATTCACATCAACAGCCACCAAAGCCCCCTGCACACTAGGCACCTGCTCAAGGGTGTATAAACCTTCACGACTTGGTAGTTTTTCGTAACCAGGTACATTATCTAACGCATTAACAAGAACCACATCACCAACAGAAACCACCTGATCTACAGCATAAATACGATCACCTTTTGTATCAGCATCTATATATTTACGTGCCCAACGTACTGCAACTAAAGGAATTTTCCCTGTGGTTTCATCTATAAATTTAATTTCAGCCTCTTCTTTAGATGCAGAAGTTACGTAAGCAACTTTAGCAAAATCACCCAACCACTCATATTCTTTTTGGGCTTCTTTCAGGCGTGCCTTCCATGTACCTTCAAAAGCCACACGACCAATAGGTCCTTTATAACCATGCCTACGGGTATAAGCTCGCAAACCTGCCTTTAAAGCTTCTTGTGCATGCTTTTGTAGTGTCATATCCAAAGTTGTATGAACTTTCAAACCACCCTTATACAAACGATCGTCGCCATATTTTTCAGAAATCAAACGACGCACATGCTCAGAAAAGTATGGCGCTTCCTGTCCATATTTTTTCTCACGTGGGTTTAATTCTAAGTCTTTTTCTTTTTCTTGCTCAAATTCTTCTTGGGTAATAAAACCTTCAGCAAGCATACGGCCTAAAACAACATCACGTCTAAAACGTGCCGCCTTTGGTTTTCGTAAAGGATTATAGGCAGAAGGCGCTTTAGGTAAACCAGCAAGCATCGCACGCTGGCCTATGCTTAATTCATCCAGTGGTTTATTAAAATAAGTAAGTGCGGCTGCTGCTACACCATAAGAGCCTGCCCCTAAGTAAATTTGGTTTAAATACAGCTCTAAAATTTCTTCTTTTGTTAAAAACTTTTCAATACGGTACGCCAAAATTACTTCTTTAATTTTACGGGTATATGTACGTTCATTTGTTAACAATAAACCTTTAACAAGTTGCTGAGTAATGGTACTTGCACCCTGCCTTCTGCTTGTTAATAGGTTTGTAAGCGCTGCACGTATAATACCTTTTAAATCAAATCCACCATGCTGGTAAAAATGGCTATCTTCCGCGGCTAAATACGCCTGAATAACAGGTACCGGAATTTCTTCTATTGGTACATAAACTCGTTTTTCTTTTGCATATTCAGCAATAAGCTGACCATCATCCGCATAAATTTTAGTCACTTGTGGCGGCTGATACTCCGCAATTGTTCTAAAATCTGGTACTTGTTGGGCAAAATAAACCACAACACCAATTACCAAAAGCATACCAGCAACACCGCCAGCCATACTCAAATAAAACAGTCGTTTAAAATTCTTTTTAGTAAATAATTTCATTTACTTATTTATCCATTTTATGGTGTTTTTTAACATAATCTTTAATACCGTCAGCAATTGCAGAGGCCAGTTTTCTTTGCCCGGCAGCTGTACGCAACATACGCTCATCATGTTCGTTAGAAAGATAACTCAACTCAACAAGAATAGATGGAATATCAGGTGCTTTTAAAACAACAAAACCCGCAAATTTTGTATGCTTACCACGCGTATTAATCTTATTCCTTCTTACAGAAGCCAAAACCTCTTTTGCCAATAAAGCGGAGCTATTTAATGTTTCTCTTTGCGTTAAATCAATTAAAATATCACGTACGTCAGAAGCCTCTTCTTTAAGCGCTAAACCTGCCACCATATCACCACGGTTCACATGCCTTGCTAAAGATGCCGCCTCTCTATCCGATGCTTTTTCAGAAAGAACATATACAGATGCACCACGTAAATGCCTATTGTTATGAGAATCAGCATGTAAACTAATAAATAAATCTGCATCAGCATTTTGAGCACGCTTAATACGGTCTCGTAATTTCACAAAAACATCTGTAGAGCGTGTAAGTTTTGCCCTAAAACCAGGGAGTACGTTAATTTCTTTTTGTAAAAGTCGGGCAACTTTTAAATTAATATCTTTTTCACGTGTTTTATAACGTCTACCAATCGCACCTGGGTCTACACCACCATGTCCTGGGTCAATCATCACTGTAAAGTATTTAGATTTTTTGCGTGGTTTATCCACATTTACAGGCGCATTAGATTGTAAAGATTTTAAAATATCTGGTAAATGGTTCTTACTTACTGTACGGCCTTTAGGTTCTGCTAATTGCTGAACTGCCTGTTTTTTAACCACCTGTTTTTGACTACCCACACCAATCCATGCATTAGCAGAATAAAGATCCAACACATAACGATCATTGCTTTTACCCTTAGCAGGCAAAGCAAATTTTTTAAGCTTTGCTTTTGATTTTAAATCAACAACTAAACGATAAGTTTGCGGATTATACTGCCCAGAGCGTAATTTTCTCACTAAAGAATTATGCGGTAACTCTACAGATTCCACCTGCGTTTTCATTTTTAAGTTAGGTAAATCTATAACAAGTCGATAAGGGTTTTCTAAGTAAAAAATTGTAGGGTCAATTTTAGAATCTGTTTCAACTACCAAACGCGTACGTTCTTTATTCTGACCAATACGCACATCTTTTACAGTAAGCGCCAAAGCATCTACCGCTGTTGTTAATGTTAAAATAAATAATAGGAAGAGCTTAAAAAGTCGCATACTTACAAATATTTAATCCGTTTTAAAGTTATTTTCGTTCAATGCGTCGCACGTCTAACTTATCACGCAACGCATCACCAAGCAAATTCAAAGCAAGCACCAAAAGCATCAAACAAAGCCCCGGTGCTAATACCATATGTGGTGCAACAAGCATGTAACGCGCACCTTCTCTTAACATAGCACCAAGGCTTGCTGTAGGCGCTTGCACACCTAAACCTAAAAATGAAAGCCCCGCTTCCGCCAACATCGCCCCTGCCATATTAAAACTAAACTCTACAATTAAAGGCGCCGCAATATTAGGCAATATATACTTAATAAGCACCAAATGTTGGCTTACGCCTGTAATTTCGGCTGCTTTTACATAGTCTTGCTCACGTACCATAAGGGTTTGTGCACGCGCCAAACGCGCAAAGCCAACCCAGCCCATTAAGCAAAGGGCATAAATAAGGTTTGTAATGCCTGGCCCCATAAGTGCTGCCAAAGCAATCGCCATTAAAATCCCCGGGAAAGAAAGAAACACATCTGTAATACGCATTAAAAGTTGGTCTATCCAACCTTTATAGTAGCCGCTTATAACGCCAATTAAAGTCCCCACAACACAGCAAATAACAGCTACAATACAGCCCACTGTTAAAGAAAGACTTACCCCTTCACTTAACCTAATAAGCTGATCTCTGCCTAATTCATCCGTGCCTAGTATAAAATCGGTAGATGGTGCTTGCATCATTTTATCAAGGAACATCTGCTCAGAAGTATAAGCAGAAATAAACTGCCAACCTAACAAGCTTGTAAATAAAAGCGCTATAGATAAAACAACATAAAACCTTAAGCTCATTTTATCTGTCCTCACTTGCGTAACGAATACGTGGATCAACAAGTGCATAACAAATATCAGAAAGCAATGTCATCAACATATAAACAAAAGCAATAAACAATACTGTGCCCTGCACAACCATATAATCACGTCTATTTAAAGCCTCTACTAATAAAGAACCAATTCCCGGCCACGAAAATATCATCTCTGTCAAAATAGCACCTGTTAGTAAGGCACCCGCTTGCAAAAACACCACTGTAACCACAGGAAGTAAAGCGTTTTTAAGGGCATGTTTTACCATTAGGTTTTGTGCCCTCACCCCCTTAGCACGGGCTGTGCGTATATAATCAGAAGAAAGCGCTTCAAGTAAAGAGGCTCTAATAAGCCTAGACGTAATAGCGGCCATACCTAAACCTAAAGTAACGGCTGGTAAAATAAACGATGACCAATCCGTCATACCCGAAATCGGCAATAGATCTAACCACAAACCAAAAAGAATCATAAGCAAGGGGCCAAACCAAAAGTTCGGCATAGAAAAACCAATTAAAGAGACTGAAATCGCAAATTTATCCTGCCACTTCCCCTTATAAGCCGCAGCAATAATACCTAAAGGAAAAGCAACAATAAGCGCAAAGCACATAGCCCAAAGCGCCAACAAAGCTGTTGGCACAATACGTTCTGCTATCATTGCCGATACAGGTTCTTTCGTATAAAGAGATGTTCCTAAATCTAGCGTAAACACACCAGCAATAAACTGCCAAAACTGTTGTAAAAGGGGTAAATTAAGGCCTAATGCCTCTCGTAGTGCATCTCTATCCGCTGGTAAGGCGCGCTCACCTAACAAAACCTCAACAGGGTCTCCAGGCACTAAATGAACCAACAAAAAAGTAAGCACCAACACGCCAAAAGCGGTTGGTAGCATCAACATAAATCGTTTTAGTAAAAAATGGCTCATTAATATATATGCATCTTATTTTTAACAAATTCATAGCACAATAGCATAAAGTTAAGCTCTCTTGAATGCTACATATGCATATTTTTGCAAAAAATAAAAAATAAAACTTTTCTTTTGCAAATAACTTCGTATATACTTCAATCCGTATAGATTTTATGCCGCAACTTATGCCTATTTTTTAGGCAACCCATCTAAGCAAACAGAAATTCTTAGATATTTTGGGTAAGTTGCTGCGATAAATAACGATGATAAAACGTTAATGATAGATACAGACCTAACTGTACAGCGGATTTTGTAAAAAGTTATCGCACAAAGGCTATATTAAAGGAATTAAGCGCAGCAGATGCCATTTACCCAAAACGAGGTAAACAGAAGGCTAAATGAACATAAACAAATGCGCATGTAAAAAATTATAGGGTTAAATTAATTTAAGAACACTAAGCCCTGAAAAGTATAAAAATTTTAATTTAAGTAAGTTATGTCACTTAACGCCTAACACATGCTAATACTAACTACTTAAAACTACAAAAGTGCAAAGCACATCCCTTTAAATAGCTATTTTTTGTAGCATAACTTTCATGCAAAACCCTGATATAAGAGGTTTGTCTGTATGAAAGGTAAAGAGTACCCATGACTAAGCGTATGCTTATTGACGCAGCACAATCGGAAGAAGTGCGCGTTGTAGTCGTTGATGAAGATCGTATTGAAGAACTCGAGATCGAATCAATGTCAAAAGAACAACTTCGTGGCAATGTATATATTGCAGAAGTTTCCCGCGTAGAGCCTTCTCTACAAGCTGCATTTGTTAACTTTGGTAGCGAACGTAATGGCTTTTTAGCATTTTCAGAAATCCATCCTCAATACTTTGATGTACCAGAAGATGAAAAACGTGCCCTATTAGAAGAGCTCGACGAAATTGCTGAACGCCGTAAAGCACGTGCGCGCCGTCTTAATGGTGAAGATGATTCTGTAGAAGCATCCGATGATACAACAGATACAGAACAAAAAGCTAAATCAGCATCTCAGCAAGATTCTGAAACGAAAACAGATAACGATGATACGGAAGATAACAAACCCAAACATCGCAAAACATCTGCTCGTAAAGCTAAAGCAGCAAAATCATCTGATGAGACAGAAGAAGTAGAGACAGAAGCACAACCAGCTAAAACATCTGCTCCAGCTCAAAATAAAGCTCCTCAAGCTAAAAAACCTTCAACAACAGCACCTAAATCAGAAGAAGCAAAAGCCTCTCCTGCGCCTAAAGCTGCTGTTCAAACAGAAGAACCTGTAATTACAAAAGGTGTTTCCGTTACGCAAGTAGAAGCAGCCCCAGATGTTGCCTACACACCTAAAGCAGATGAATCACGCCCAGAAAGCAAAAACAAAGCTAAAGGCGTAAAACAAGTAGAAGAGCCAGAACTTAAAACATCTGGCATTGTTGTTGAAACAATTTCTGCCGATGGTGAAAAAGAAGTTTCAGAAAAACCAGCAAAAGAAAAACCAATTGCTGCCGATGTTAAAGAAGACATGGTAGAAGAAGCAATTGAAGAACCTAAAGCTGAAGAAAAGCCAAAACGTCGCCGCACATCTGCACGCAAAACAGCTACAAAAGCGAAAAAAGATGCTGAAGAAACAGCAACTGAAGCTAAAGCAGAGGTAAAAACTGAAGCAACACCTGAAGAACAAACAGAAGCTACAGAATCGGAAGAAAAGCCTAAGCGTCGTCGTGCACCTCGCAAAAAAGCCGAATCTAAAACAGCTCCTAAAAAATCAAAAGCTGATACAGATGCAGAAGATTCAAAACCAGAAGTTTTAGAAGAAGAGATTATCGATCAGATTGATGCAGATCTAGATGCTGAAGATAACCAAAAAGATGCATCTGCAAAATCTAAAACTAAAGCGCCTCGCCGTAGCTCATCTCGCCGTAAAATGGAAGAGCGCCTAGAAAAACGTCACGAAGCGCAAAAAGCTCAAAAAATGTCAAAAGACGAAGAGCTAGAAGAAGAACTGGAAGAACAGGCTAAAGAACGCCCTGTTCCAATTCATCGTCGTTACAATATTGCCGATGTTATCAAACCTGGTCAAAAAATCATTGTACAGGTTATGAAAGAAACACGCGGTAATAAAGGTGCTGCACTTACAACAAATATTTCTTTACCAGGTCGTTTTACGGTACTTATGCCAAATACGCCTTTTGCAGGCGGTATCTCTCGTAAGATTTCAGATTATGAAGATCGTAAATCCCTTAAAGAAGCCTATAACCAAATTGATATTCCAAATCGCATGGGGCTGATTGTACGTACAGCAGGCGTAGGCCAAGATGCCGATGCCCTACGTAAAGACATGAACCACCTTATGTCGCACTGGAAAAACATTCAGCACTCTTTCGAAAAAGAGCGTGCACCAAAACTTGTACACGAAGATAGCAGCATTGTTGTGCGTTGCTTGCGTGATATGATGGGCGATGATATCGACGAAGTTGTTATTTCAGGTCGCAAAGCCTTCCATCAAGCAAAAGATTATTGCAATGCCCTTATTCCAGAAAAAGCAGGCTCTGTAAAAGAACACCGTGGCACACTACCACTATTTTCTACATATAAAGTAGAAAGCCTACTACACGAATTAGCGCATACACGTGCAGACTTACCTTCTGGCGGTTACCTCATTATTAACCCAACAGAAGCTCTTGTTTCTATTGATGTTAACTCAGGTCGTTCAACAGGTGAATCTAACGTAGAAAGCACAGCTTTACACACAAACCTAGAAGCGGCAGAAGAAGTTGCACGCCAACTACGCCTGCGTGATCTTTCAGGTCTTATTGTCATCGACTTTATTGATATGGATGATCGCCGTAACGAGCGCAAGGTAGAACGTAAACTACGTGATGCCCTACGTAAAGACCGTGCACGTACGCAAACAGCTCATATCTCTGATTTTGGTCTCCTAGAAATGTCTCGCCAACGCTTACGTCCAAGCATCGGCGAAACATCATTCGATACATGCCCACACTGTAACGGTAAAGGCCTTGTACGTTCTAGCGCATCAGCAGCCCTTATGATTCTACGTGATATGCAAGAAGAGCTTGTTAAAGCCAAACATGCACATAAAGTTATTATCACAACATCATCTAAGGTCTCTCTCTACATTCTTAACCATAAGCGTAAGCTTATCCATGAGTTAGAGAAAAAGTACGATACAGAATTCATCTTCCAAGGTAGCGATCGTTTTGTTGCACCAGATTATAAGATGGAAGTTCTACGCCAAGTTGGTCGTAACGAAAAATCGCACACGGTCGAACGTATCCTACGTGAAGATGAAGAAGGTTTAACGCCTTCCGCACGTCGCCGTCAACGCCAAGAAGCGAAACAGCGTCAAGACCAGATCCCGATGCTTGAACAAGATGACAATCAACAGGATCAACAATCCGCGCCAGAAGAAACGAACAACTCAGCGCAAAAGGAGGCTGCGGGGAACCGCACCCGTACGCCCAGCAAATCCAAAGGCAAACAAGAAAACACCAAAGGCAAAAAGCCCAGGCGTTATAAAAAAGATAGGTCAGAAACTGACGAGAATCTTACAGATTCTGGGTCTGAAGGAAAAGCCGAAGCCGAAACCTTACAAAAAAAGGTATCACAAGAACAGGCCGCACCAGAAGCATCAGAACAGAAACCGAAACCACGCAAAAGGCGCAGCCGCAAGGTCGAACAATCAGAAGACAGGTCAGAACAGACCACGTCATCAGAACAACCGACGCCAGCAGCAGAACAAAGCACGCCCGAACAACAAAGCGAGCTAAATACTGAAGCGGAAGAAAAGCCAAAGCGCCGTCGTAGTGGTTACCTAAGACGTAACAAAAAGGTAAAACCTACAGAGGAAAAAACAGCAGAACCTGTTGCTAAAGACACTCCGCAGGAACAGCCTTCATCTGTAGAAGCAACAGCATCAGCAGATGAAAAACCTAAACGTCGTCGTGGTCGTCCACCTAAAAAGAAAGTGGAAGACGTCGCTTAAACCCATAAAACCCCTCCCTTAATATAAGAGAGGGGTTTTATTTATTGTCTCTTGGTATAAGATCACGTAAAATATAACGCATGTTCAAAAAAATAATATGTCTCTTAGTTTTATCT
>JAAZVW010000070.1 GCA_018623135.1 Pseudomonadota bacterium | reverse complement strand
TAACTGATGTGACACGCCTTATAAGCCACCTTCCCCAAGAAGGCTGGGGGGCACGTATTGAGCGAAAAATGCCAATAGATGGTAATATTACAGAAACCTTCTTTAGTGATTTAAATACTTATATTGAAACTGAAAACCAAGCCACACAAAGTGTTTACGAAAACACCAGCTTAGAAACACCTTTTTACGATAGTTATTTAGAGCAAGATTCTTTTATAGCTGCAAAAGCTTGGGTTATTACGCTTACCAAAAAGTTCGGTCAACTTTTCCAAAACTTAAATATATTACTTGAAGAATTAGACCCAGAACGTACAGATATGTGCCAGCGCACTCAGGGTTTAATTAAATCAACCGAGGCAAAACTTGTAGGCTTACTCCTACCTTATAAAGAACTCTTTGAGCATTTAAACAACCAAAGCTTCGCTATTGATTGGGCTGAAAACCATAAACCTTTAGGTGCACTTTATGATGTTGGTATAAAAAGACATATAAAAGACCCTATGCAAAGCTTTCATAAGCTTTTAACGTCATCATTAAGGTCTGTTACGTTTACATCGGCAACTTTATCTGACTCCTCTCAAGAAAAAAACGTAGATGCGGATGTTTTAGGGCTAAAGCGTACAGAAGTTGAAACTGAAAATTATAAAAGTAGCTACCCTAGCCCTTTTAATTATGCCCAAAACAGTATTGTGATTATTGTTGAAGATGTAGATTATAATCATATAGCGCAATTAACCCATGCATTTGGTCGTTTGTTTAAGGCATCTAACGGTGGAGCTCTTGGTTTATTTACAGCAATTCAGAGATTGCGTGGCGTCTACCCTAAACTTAAAAAAGGGTTAGAAAAATATGGTATTGAGCTTTTTGCCCAGCACGAAAGCAACCTAGACAACAACACCCTTGTGGAACTTTTTAAAGAAGAGGAAAACGCTTGCTTATTAGGCACAGACGCTATGCGACAAGGTGTGGATGTACCCGGTAAATCTTTACGTTTGGTTGTTTGTGATAAATTACCAAGGGCTGTGCCTTCTCATTTATTTAAAGAACGCGTTAAACACTTTGGTGGCCAGTATTCTATGCGCCAAGTACGTATGGCACTTAAGCAAGCTTTTGGTCGCTTAATTAGATCTGATTCAGACCGTGGTGTATTTGTTATGCTAGATAAACGTATTAACAACGGGGAACTTAAAGCATTTCCATCAGAAACCCCTGTGGTACGCTGTTCTTTAGATGAAGCGGTTATGATGTTGGAAGATTTTTATGCCGAAAGTTGAGCAATAAGATCTTCTCTGCCTGCATGATGATAGATTTCTTTTTTTAGCTCATCAATACGCAATGGTTTTTCAAAATACCCTTTCGCACCTAAATACTCAGCTTTTTCTCTGTAATCATCACGCTTATAAGTACTGCATACATATACCGTTGTTTTTGGGTTTTTTGTTAAAACTTGCTTTAAAACATCAAAACCATTTATATGTGGCATGTCTATATCAACAATCAGTATTTCAGGAACCTCTGATTCTGCCATATACTTCATAAACTCTTCTCCAGATGTAAAGAAATGGGGTGTTATCATTTTAGAATGAATTTCATCTCTTAAGCCTGCTTTTAATATTTTTAAAAAGAGTGTTTCATCATCTACAAAGCAAATATCTATATTTTTCATTATTTTATGCCTTTAAACCATTTTTATATTACCGCTCTTATTTAAGTATGGGGATAAGCTTGCTTTTTACAGTTAAACTTAAGGGTTAGATTTTTTACAAAAAAAGATAAAAAAATCATCAAAACAGCTTGACAGAAACAATAAAAAAGCTATTATCCAATACACAGTTTAGATGGCGCTTTAGCTCAGCTGGTTAGAGCAGTGGAATCATAATCCAAAGGTCCGGGGTTCAAGTCCCTGAAGCGCCACCATAAAAAAGCCACCCATAAGGGTGGCTTTTTTATATATTTAAGCCTTTAAAGCTTTTGCGCCTCAACCCAATTTTTTAACTGTGTAAGAATACAAAGAGCTGTTCTCCCAAAATCTGTAATTTCATATGAAACAGCCAACGGCTCTTGAGAGATAAGATTACGAATAATAAGTTTATTTTCTTCCATCTCTTTCAATCTTTGTGAGAGCATTTTTTTACTTGCACCATTTATTTGTCTTGCTAAATCATTAAACCTTACAGGTTTATCTTTTAAATGCCATAATATAGATCCTGTCCATTTACCACCAACAATGCGCATGCCACGCTCGATAGGGCAAGGCTCTGCACAAGAGTTTACAGGGCTGTTCAAATTTATATCTTCAGCTATGTTTGCTTTAACCATAAAAACCTCCAGGTTACAAAAAGGTAACTAATTGATTCTTATTAATATATCGTTTACATTAATTATTAAGTTACAAAAAGTAACCATATAACTATTATTATGCATAGCGCAGGAGAAATAACAATGGCTAACGTATTAATTATTAATGCACATCATAAATATCCTTTTTCTGAAGGGCGTTTAAACGAATCTCTTATTCATAAAGCTAAAGACATTTTTGAATCTAAAAATTATGCAGTAAAGACAGTACATACCGACGGAGAATGGGATGTAGAGCAGCAACTTGAACACCATAAATGGGCAGATATTATCTTTTTACAAGCACCTGTAAATTGGATGATGATGCCATGGACTTTTAAAAAGTACATGGATGAAGTGTACACAGCTGGTATGGGTGGCGCACTTTGTAATGGTGATGGACGTACAGAAGAAAATCCTCAATCTAATTATGGTGCAGGCGGTGTTTTACAGGGTAAAAAATATATGATGTCTCTTACTTTTAATGCCCCTAAAGAAGCCTTTAATAATAAAGATGAATACCTTTTCCAAGGTAAATCTGTTGATGACCTCTTCTTCCCTATGCATATGAATTTTAGGTTTTTTGGTATGGAAGGTCTACCAACTTTTGCTTGCTATGATGTTATGAAAAATCCAAGTATTGAAAAAGATTTTCAAAAATTTGAAGACC
>JAAZVW010000013.1 GCA_018623135.1 Pseudomonadota bacterium | reverse complement strand
GTTCTAGTGTGATGCGCTCTTTCATATGGTCAACAAGCAGCGTATCTTTATTAACGCGCAAATAATTATTTATAATTTCTTCTGCTTTTTGTTCTTGAGACAATTTTAAATGCATACGCACCAAAGATTCTGCTAAGGCAAAAGAACTATGGTCCATCATATAACCAGATCTATAATATTCCAAAGCAACATCTAACTTACCCATACGCTCGCTCATACGCCCCAAATGATAGTATTTATAAACGCTCATATTCGGCTCTGGCTTATAGTCTTTTAATTTCTGGATACTTTGCTCAACATGATCACCACGTGCAATATTAATATAAGCCTCAGCCAATAAAAGCTGAAGCATACGTGGCATCTGTTCCTGTGCTTTATGCATATAATTGTAAGCATCGTCCAAGGCACCTTCTGCCGCAGCATCGTAGGATTTCAGCACCAAAAACAGCAATGATGGATTATCTGCATTTTCCATGTAGGTAGAATGATGCAAAGCCTGTTTAATATCCCCTAACGAAAGGTAGTAAGAAAAAACACGCGCGCGCACATCTTCTTGCAAAGGGTCTTCTTTAAGAACAACTTCATAGGCATCCAGAGCTTTTTCATAATCGCCTCTACTTTCCGCAACCGAAGCAATTAAGTAATGCTTTCTAATTTTCGCCACATCACCAGAAATCTGCCTTTTAGGCACATCAATAACAGCCTCTTTTTTAATAACTAAAGAAGCTTCTGTCTGCTGCGTTGCTTTTTCTTCTACAGAACTTAAAGAACAAGCCGTTACAACCAAACTCAAAAGCGATACAACTAAATAACGGATACTCACAATCCTTTATACCATTTTCATATCTATCTTATTGAATAGTATGGCATCAAATATAATCAATACCAAGCCTTACAAGTAAAGATTTCATAAACTCAGAAACCAATAATCTATAACTTACCCCCTCCGGAAACACAGGATAAGGTACTATTTGCAATTCTGGCGCCAATCTTTCAAAAAGCGTCAAACTACGGGGCATATGGTAGGCCGCCGTAATCACAATAATTTTCTTTAATTGATACCTGCTTGCCCACAGCTTTGTTTGGCGCACATTTCCGCTAGTGCTTAATGCTCTGTAATCCCAAGTTACAGTAGAAAGATCTTGCATTCCCAAACCGAATACATCTGCAAGCTCTTGTACCGATACTTTGGTATTCACCCCTGTAACCAACACAGGTTTATTAAAGCCAGATTTCACCATAGAAAGCCCCGCATCTAAACGCCCTTTACCGCCCGTAAAGATACTAATACCTTCAATTTGGCTTAAATCTGCCTCTTTCGGCTGACTGGGTAAACTTAACCAAAAAGCCCCTAAAGCAAGATGAAAAGCAAAAAGCAGCGCCGCAAAAAACACGCCTAATGATTTACAAAAGTCTTTTGTCTGTACCATAAAATTAATTTTATTATTTTTTAATTAAAGATTTAACAAGAAGTTTAACTTAAAAAAGGCGTCGTATAAATATAAATATACACAACGCCCTATTTAATAAAGTTTAAGGAATACTCTTATTTAGAAAGAATAACCGATTTTGTTGCCCATGGTGCTACAATCGCCGCCACCACAAACAATACCAACGGCGCAACTCCCAAAGCAACCCAAAGGCTTGCATCTACATACTCAGCCGCCATCGGGAAGCTTTGCATAATCGTAAACAAGCTTAAGCTAGAAAGCACAACAGCACCTGCATAGCCCATAGCCGCCATCGCAATCACCTGTGTCGAAACCAAGCGCGCCACAAAAGCATCTCCAGCACCCATATACTGCATAATTCCCAACACATAATGTTGTGCACGAATACCCGCACGCACTGTTAAAATCGTTAAAATAACAAGAATAATTAAAATCGCTATAGCGACAGCTAAAATAGCCGTTTGCGCAAAACGAACACCTAATGAAACAGAATCCAACAACTCTTGCGCATCATCAATTTCAGCATTCGGGAAAATTTCTTTCACCTGTCTATCAAACAAATCACGCGCTAAGCGATGGTCAATTTCAACATCAATAATTTTAGGTAAAGGTACCGATTTCACTTCACCTAAATAAGGTTCAAGCAATTCAAATGTTTCTTTTTGACCCAACATATCAACTGAAACAACACCTATTTGGCGCTCTAATGTTTTTTCAAGATGTTCAATTTTTCTAAAATCAGTATCTGGCAATAAATAAATACTCACGCGTGATTTTTGCTCTAGCTGCCACTTATCATATAAGTTATCCAACCCTAAAACAAAAGAACTGCCCATAGCAAACATCCAACCCAAAAGCGTTAGCATAATCACCATAAGGCGGAACACACCATCCTTTTTTAATGAAAGCGCTTTATGCGCTATTTTAAGCCCTGCACCCATTACATTTGGCCTTTCATTAGCATACCATCTTCTAAAAACAAGCACTCATTCGGGAAGTTTTCAATCAACCCTTTATCATGTGTTGCAAGCAATACCGTTGTGCCATGCTTATTTAGTTCAGAAAATAAATGAATAATACGCGCAGCCATTGTGTCATCCACATTACCTGTTGGCTCATCCGCAATTAAAATTTCAGGGCGATTAATCACAGCTCTTGCAATAGCAACACGCTGCTTTTCACCGCCAGAAAGCTCATCAGGCATGCTTAAAAGTTTATCCCCTAAACCAACCCAATCTAAAATTTCTTCAACAGAGGCATCAATCGCTTTTTGAGATTTATTTTCAAAAATCAAAGGCAATGCCACATTTTCTTTAACGCTTAAATGCTTTAATAAACGGAAATCTTGGAACACAACACCCATACGCCTGCGCATCTGCGCAATATTTTCACGCGTTAAATCTTTTGTATTTTTACCAAACAAAGTTAAATCACCACGTGTTGGCAACAAATCCATGTAAAGCATTTTAAAAAGTGTTGTTTTACCCGCACCCGAAGGGCCACAAAGATAATAAAAAGAGCCAGACTGCAAATCTAAAGAAAGATCACGTACTGTCGCCTTTGCACTTTGGTCATATTGGTAACCGACTTCATTGAATCGAATCATTAAAATTTCCTAAATCATATTTTATAAGCAATAAGCGCTTGTTATTTGCCGGCTCATTCTAGCCCCATTGCTCATATTTTTCAATAAGCCAAATGAATTTTATTAAAGAGGCTTGCAATCCGCATAAAGCTAACATAAACTACCCCGAGTTAACTATATTAAATAGGCCTTAAAATAATACGCAATTAACCCATGATTATACAATGTCCTGCCTGTCAAAGTCGTTATATGGTTCCTTCTATGAAAGTAGGGGCTGGTCGTCATGTGCGTTGCAAAAACTGCCTACACCAATGGTGGCACGACCCTAACGCAAATCTAAACCCACTTCCAAAATCATTTTCTGAAACACAACCTAAATCAGATATGGAAAAACGCTTAGATGCTTTGCGCCAAGCTGCAGAACAACGTGAAGTAACATCACGCGACAGCCTTAATATCAATGTCGAAGAAAAACGTATTATTAAAGAAGATGCCGCTCAAAGAAAAAGCAACCCAGCTCTTGGTATTTTTGCTGCGATCTGCTTTATCCTTATGGGCTTATCAGGTGCGCTTGTATTCTTAAAAGAACCTATCTTAAATGCCTTCCCTGAGCTACAGTCTTTAAGCAGCCGCTCAAAACAGATAGAAGAAAAACCAGCCTTTTGGGATCAGCTTGCCATTACAAACATCAATCGCCAAATGGAAGAAGATGGCAGCAACCGCATGCTTATCTTTAAAGGCGAAATTGTCAACAACGGCCAGCAAGAATATTTACTCCCTAAAGTACGTGTAAGCCTACACGATGAGCAAGGCAATTTGCTTGATTACTGGAAAGCTGCACCAGAAAAATCAAGCCTTAAACCACAAGAAAAAACATCTTGGATGGTCTACTTCCATAACCCAGACATGTCAAAAATTAGCGAGTTTAAAACAGTACTAAGTAAATAAAAAACACCTCATAAAAAAACCCCGAATCATTCGGGGCTTTTTATTTATAAAGCTTTTATACTAAAGCAACCTTACGCCTGCTGGCGCTCATCTAAATAACGCGCTGCATCTAAGGCCGCCATGCAACCAAAGCCAGCAGAAGTCACAGCCTGACGGTATGTATGATCCATCACATCACCTGCGGCAAACACGCCTGGCACTTTCGTGTGCACAGTACCTGCTGGTACTTGTAAGTAGCCTGTTTCATCCATTTCAAGCTTACCTTTAAACAAATCGGTATTAGGCTTATGACCAATAGCAATAAATACGCCCATAAAATTCTGTTCTGTCACTTCACCTGTTTGGTTGTTACGTAGCTTGGCACCTGTAACACCCATATCGTCGCCTAAAATTTCTTCAAGTTCCGTATTCCAGATAATATTAATTTTCTCATGCTTTTTCACACGTTCACGCAGAACAACTTCACCACGGAACTCATCACGGCGATGAATCATCGTTACCGATTTACAGCCATTAGCTAAGTAAAGCGCTTCTTCCATTGCAGTGTTACCACCACCAACAACAAGCACATCCTGGTTACGGAAAAAGGCGCCATCGCAGGTCGCACAACCAGAAACACCTTTAGACATAAACTTCTCTTCAGATTCAATGCCCAGCCACTTCGCAGATGCACCTGTGCAAATCACAAGCGAGTAGCATGTGTATTCCTGTCCAGATTCACCAATAAGCTTATGCACGTCTGACCCATCTTCAGAAAACTGTACTTCTTTAATGTGATCAAATTTCATTTCTGTGCCGCAATTTTCGGCCTGTTTTTGCATTTCTTGCATCAACCAAGGGCCCTGAATAATTTCAGAAAAACCAGGGTAATTTTCTACTTCTGTTGTAATTGTGAGCTGACCACCAGGCTGCATCCCTTGAACAAGTGCCGTTTGCACTCCTGCACGCGCTGCATAAATCGCCGCTGTGCAACCAGCAGGACCAGAGCCTAAAATAATAAGATCAGAATGAAAAACATCAGACATTGTAAAAACCCTTTTAAAATTAACTTAATCGTTGTATCCCATAAATATCGCACAAAACCAAACAAATTGCACCCTTATTAGCCCATTAAATTTTCTTATCTTAATCATAAAAAAAACTAATCGATTTATTACCAATGAGAACTTTAATTTTTTATCAATCATTGCTATAATCACCTTGTCTTATAAATTTAAGGCAAAAGATTTTCATATTAATTTAAGGAGAATAAAACTATGACATTTATGGTTGGTCATAAGTTCCCAGATGTAACAGTTTCTGCAGTAATGGCAGACGGTTCTATCCAAGAAGAATTTAAAGTACAAGATTTCGCAAAAGGCCAATACGCTGTTGTATTCTTCTACCCTCTAGATTTCACATTCGTATGCCCAACAGAACTTGTTGCTTTCAATAAAGCAATGTCTAAGTTTGAAGAAATGGGTGTTAAAGTTATGGGCGCATCTGTAGATTCAGTACACGCACATGCTGCATGGCGCCGCACACCTCTAAACGAAGGTGGCATCGGTGAAGTTGCATACCCTCTTATTTCTGATCTAAATAAAGAACTATGTGCAGAACTAGGCATTTTAACAAACGGTGTATCTTTCCGTGCATCATACCTTATCGACAAAGAAGGTACAGTTCGCCACATGGTTATCAACGACCTACCACTAGGCCGTAGCGTTTCAGAAATGGTACGCATGGTAGAAGCTCTACAATTCCACGAAGAGCACGGCGAAGTTTGCCCAGCAAACTGGAAACAAGGTGAAGAAGCAATCAGCACAACACGTGAATCAACTGGTGCTTACCTTGCCAAACAAGCTTAAGTTATATCAAGCTTAAATCCTTATGTTTAAAAGCCTCGGTTTTATCCGAGGCTTTTTTATTTTTGCGCCTTTAAATAACGCGCAAAGGCCTGCTCAAACTGTTTGGCACTAAAAGGTTTGGTCAAATACCCTGCCGCACCAGCTTTAACCGCCTCTTGTACTACCTGTGCCTGTTTATGAGATGACACCATCAGTACATAACAACCTTGGTCATATTTACGAATGATCCTTAAAAGCTCTAAACCAGAAAACCCATCCAAGTTAATATCCAACAGCAATACATCTGGCAATACCGAAGCGTACATATCTAAAGCCGCCTGTGCTTCTGAGGCGGTGTAAACAACACCCTGCTTTTTAGCAAAATTTTCTAAAATACGTAAGGTTAGTTTTTCATCGTCCACCACCAAAACATGGGGCTCTTTACGTAGCGCCCTCTGTTCCTGAAGCAATTCCATACCACCATTGGCTGCCATTTCTTCTAACATCATTGGGTTCAGTTCATGGATAACTTCTTTGGTTTTTTCTTCTTTGGCATACAAGTCCACATCATCTTGTAGCTCTTTTTCTAACCTCTCAAAATCCACTGTTAGGTCATAACAACCTACTGCCATCCCTTTGTCGGACAAATTATCATAATAATGGCTTTGAACATGCTCGATAGAATGTATTTGTGCATCATGTGCAAAGAACACAAAAATCTCAGGTGAAATTTCAACAACTTTATAAGCTTTAGAAATCGGATCTACTAAAAGCTGCTCAAAAAGCCCCTTAACAATATTTTTTCTTAATTTTGTTTCATAAGCAGAAGTTAAGCAAAAATTAAACCGCACACATACAGCAACCCAAGTCCCATGGTCTTGCTTAACCTGTTGCAACAAATGCTGTATCTGAGCTTTTAATTGTTCTTTTGTTTTAAGCATCAGTTCTTTATCCATTAATAACTATAAAAACCTTATATCAACCTATAGTATAGGTTTACTTACATAATTTCTAGTCCGTATATTGTTCTACATAATTTTTTCAGCTGGTTATGGGTTTTAAAAGCCTCATTCTTTTCTTTTTCTTCTTCTGTCAATTGCCACTCCACCTCATAATCACCTACCATATTTATGCGTGGCTTATATAAACCATCTTTTGGTCGCCTATGTTGCTTTTGCATGTTTTTTTGCAATTCATAAAAGCATTGCTGATAACTGGGCTGTTGCCATAGAGGATTGGGCAGCTCTGCTGGCTGGCAAGCCGCTGAAATTAAAAGAAGAGTTAAAGAGTATAAGCGATGCTGTCTCATACTTAATAAAATAATAACCCTATGCGTAAATAACAAAGGACATATTAAAAAAATAAAAAAAATCACATTTTTTCATTTTTTTGTATTTTTATGCTTGCAAAGCTAAAAAGCTTTTGCTATTAATAACGCCACGTCAGACAAGACGTAGCGGACGGTTAGCTCAGTTGGTAGAGCATCTCGTTTACACCGAGAGGGTCAGGAGTTCGAGTCTCTTACCGTCCACCATTAAAAGCCACCTTTTCATAAGGTGGCTTTTTTGTTATGCTTTTGGGTAACTCGCAGATAACACTAACAAGGATAACAATTCCCATGAAACTCTTCATCTCCGCAGCGCTTATATGCCTCTCATCAGTAGCAAACGCCCTTAATATTGGTGATACAGCCCCTAATTTCACACTTAAAAATGCTTACGATAAAGATATTTCATTAACAGATTATAAAGGCAAAACCATTGTGCTGGAATGGTACGCCCACAATTGCCCATTTGTGCAAAAGCATTATAAAAGCGGCAACATGCCTGCACTACAAAAATACTATACAAATAAAGACGTGGTGTGGCTAAGCATCAACTCTTCTGGTGCTGACCATCCCTACTTTCATAATAACGAAAAAGCACTTGAATATGCCAAAACATACGGCACCGCATCAACTGAACTGTTAAAAGACCCAACAGGC
The DNA here is from genome assembly GCA_018623135.1 of Pseudomonadota bacterium. Lineage (GTDB taxonomy): Bacteria > Pseudomonadota > Alphaproteobacteria > UBA1280 > JAAZVW01 > JAAZVW01. The sequence goes on along the minus strand of JAAZVW010000013.1, from coordinate 26,765 downwards.
GAAGTTGGTAAAGCCTATAAAGCTGTAACAACACCACATATGTACATTATTACAGCCGAAGGCAAATTGGCTTACCAAGGCGCAATTGATAGCATCCCCTCTTTCAGGCAGGAAGATTTAAAAGAAGCCACAAATTACGTAAAAGAAGCGCTAGATGCTATAAGCACGCATCAAAAAATTAAAACAACCCAAACCCGCCCTTACGGATGTTCTGTTAAATATGCCGATTAACTTATCATTATAAGCTATTTTTGAGCCAAAAACCCAAAACAAAACGCCTCGAATTTCTTCGAGGCGTTTTATGTTTTACCGATACAAGGGGACAACTTTCTCCCCCTTAAATTTTTTCGCCATTGCTAAGGCGTGCTTCTTTTTCATGTCATCAAAGATGGCACATTCCTCAGCAGAGGGCTCCTCCACTGGCATGGCTTCAGCAACTTCACCAAAGAAGACCTGTTTCGGACAAAGAACATCTTCATCCTCAAACTGGGTTTCAATGAGCATTTTCAGCTCATCTCGATCGGTCTCTTCCTGAATCAGCATTTCCAGCGGATCCATAGTTGCATCCTGCATGTATGCAAAGATATCATTCCCGCAACGAGAACGAATATCCTCCAGAACTTGCATCAAATCTGCGTTAGATGTGCTACGAGCTAAATCCATGAGCTCGTCAAGTACTTGAGGACGAACCTCAATGTACTTCGCCAGATCCTGAACATTTACATCCATATCAACCAAAGCATTAGTATTCATAATATAGTCCTTAAGGGGAAACCCCTTTTTTAATAATAGGAAAAGGTATGTTAGCGGAAAAATTCCTTAACAAATAAAAGCTTAGGTAGTCTTTTACCCACAAACAATAGCTAGCATATATTTTTAAGAAAAATTGTATATAAAAAATACTCACATACAACATCTAGTGCCTATTATACAATTTTTAAGAGAAACCACAGGTACACACCTACCCAAATACAGGGTTAAGGCAAAAAAAGTGTGCCAGAAATGACCCGCGTTGAGTTACCGCTGCTCCCTTTCGGGCCTGACGGGGTTACCCCAACAAAACGTCCACTTCTGACACAGCTTCATATATACGTGAACTTAACAGCAGATGCAAGGAGATTTCATCTAAAAAAATTGTATTCAATACTTGTGTTTTTAATCTTTTTTTTATATAAACAGCCTTAGGTAATTTTGCCTATTTCGTTTCCACGAGGTTTTTTATGAAACTCGCTAAACTCTTGAGCTTCATGTGCATGATGCTCATCCTCGCAAGCTGTTCTTCGGATAACAAATCCAAGAACAACACACCCAAAGCACAGCCCAAGCCCCTTTCTCAACAGGAGTTAGTGGCAAACGAGCTGGGTTTCCCTGCTCAAAACTGCGTAGGCGCAAGCGCTTACCCCTTATCATCGGTTGTTGACGGCAACAATAACAAAGTACCAGATGTTTTGGAATGCACCCTTGCACTGGCAGACGGCGATATTAACGAAGCAGAGCAAACGATTGATCTTACAACCGTTATGCCCCTGCTCAACGCCATTATCAGAACCTATAACGTTCTGGATTTCTTTGACCCTGAACTCAACACCTACAAAGCCTCTATTCATTTAAGCCAACTTAAAGCCTTAGAAGAGGAACTCGGCTACGAGCAACTAAATGAAGCCATGACAAGCCTTTTTTACCTTAATGGCGTTAAAGATGCTTATCAGGCTGCAACAGTAGGCATGGCACAATGTTACGAACTTACGGGTATTACCTACCCGCAAGATGTACAACTGCGCACAAGAACTCCAGTTACAGATGGGTTCGATTCTACCCTTTTTGCTGTAACAGAAGAAGACACATACAGCTGGCATGAGTTTAATGATAATTATGCTCTTGGCTGCAAAGCTCGTAAATTAGCGTCTTTTGATATTTATGTTCAACTTAAAGAAGGCGAAGGCTTACTGCCTTTACGTTCTGTACCTACGTTTGAACTGAATTTCAGCTCCGTTAATCTTACAGGTCTTGTGGGCAAACCAGCAGAAACAAAAATACGCGTTGCAACATACAGCTATTCAGAAGAAGAAGGTGTTTTTGTAACACTCTTACCGCAGACAGATATTTTAGAAGAGTCTGCTCTTCTGTCGCAAGCTTTAGGTTTTGCAACAAACCTTTGCGATAGCAGCTACACCCCACCTTTTAGTACAGATGATGCAAACAACAATGGTCTTGCCGACCAATGGGAATGCACCATTGCGCTTGAAGAAGGTGCCGCTGTTAAAGAATATCAATCTGTTGATCTCACAACTGTTAACCAACGCCGTACGGCTGTTCTTAAAGCACAACAGGCTTTACTGACAAACCAACCTATTACGGCAGAGGTGATTTACACCCTTCAACAAGAACTCGGAGAAAACTACCAACAGGCTATTGATGATTTTACATCTATTAACAGCCATTTAGAACAGGTGCAACCACAGCTTATTGGCCTTGCGCAATGCGATGCCAATTTGGGTATGATGCCCATAGATGGTTATGTGCAAACAAACAACCGCAACTTAACCATTAAAGCCGCTCAGGCTGGCAACGCTGTTGCTCTTTCTGATGTTTTTGAAAGCACAGCAAATGGCTTATTTACATTCGGCTGTAAAGCACGTCTGTTAACACAAACCACAGCAGTTGATATAAGCTTAAGCTACCACAACCCGGCGGAAGAATCTTTTGTGACCCCTGCTACCCCTCTGGAAGTTGAAATCAATGATCAAATCGTTGAGCTCAACAACCTCTACGGCGTTGCCGATCACAGTTTTACTTCCCTGTTAAGCTACCGCTTTAGTAATGATCAGGCTGTTTTTTCTGTTTCTAACCAACCAGAACTTTCTAAACAAGAAATGATCGCCATAGCCTTAGGCTACCCGCGCTCAAGCTGTAACTTTGCAGATGGTTCTAAACTCTTTGAAACACAACAAGAGCTACATTGCCAACTGGCACTGTCTCGTTTTAATGGAGATTCATACGAAGATGCACTTACGCAGGTCAGCCATTTAAATCAAGCCTATATTGCAGCAGACTTACGTTTGCAGCATTTAGACGATGCAACTTTTTTGAATGCGATTGAACAGGCCGAAGGCTTTGACCTTGGTGAGCTCAATGCCGTTCAGCGGGGTATTATTTTACATAATGCCAACGCAATTGTTGCACCTATGGCTGGGTTTATTGAGCAATATAAAAACCTGCAAAACCCTATCAAACCCGATTTTCAGCTCCTAACCGACCAATGCCAACGGCCCGATACCACCCGCGTGTTGTATTTTGCCGATGCCTTTACCAGCAGCTACACAGCTGAACAAGAGGCCGCTTTTTTGGCAGAAGTTTTAGGGCTTACCGAAAATCAGGTCATTGCTTATCATTTGCCTAACTTTAGCAGTATTGACACCGACGACCCGAACCAACTGCGTTTTGCACGCTGGTATATGGGTAATAATCCAGACAAGCGCGATATGCAGACAGAAACACTTCTGCCTGTAACAGAATATCAGCTCTTTCTGGAAAATTTAGCCAATAGCTATTCAGAACAGTTCTATCAGGACGCTCTGGAAAGCGTTAAAACATTGGTTGAAAATGGCGGGCCGCTGTTACTGGTCTCCCATGGTGCAACAGGCAAACTTGTTAACCAACTTGTCGCCGATACTAAGGCGCACTTTAGCCATAACAGAAATATTTCTTCTCAGCTAGGTGCCATCAGCATCGGTGCTTATGAAAGCTACCAAGGAGAAGCCACGCGGCTGACCCATGCAGATGATGTAATTATCTCTGCTTATCATGGCGGCTCTGCTCTTATTAATCCTATTAAAGGCACTCAGCATCAACTGCTGCAAGATTATTTGCTAGATAGCACAGCGGCGGGTATTATCCCTGAACTGTCTACACAACTGTCATTGTTAGCGCCCTATGCGCCACAAGTCGCCATTGCACGCTTTAGTATAAGCGGTGGTCGTTCTACGGATCAATTCACCTTTAGTGGTGACTTGGCCAATACTTATGGCACCTTTAATGGGCAAACAACAATGCTGCTGGGCTGCGATGCTCTTGAAGCCTTAACCAACAATCAACTGGAGGTGCTCTATGTGAGTACAACGGCGGCAACACCGCCAACATTTGGTGATCATCTCACAGTCACACTGGATTTGTTCAATCCTACCAATCCCTCCGATTCGCAAAGCTTAAGTGTTGACCTCGACTTTAATGGTCAAACACCACAAAGCAGCATAAGCCTCGGAAATATCACAATAAATTATGATAGCGTCGGAAACATTCAGGCCGATACTGGTTTCAACCAAGTGCCTGCAGTGCAAACGCCTACGTTATCACAAGTTATTCAAATGGCTTTAAATGCGACTCAAAGTGACTGTAACAACATGCAAACCTCTCTTGCAGGTAACCCCAACTACCCTATTTCAGGGCAGCAAGTTCCTGTAAGCGTAAGTTGCGCACTCTGGAAAAACTACTACCAATCTGCAGGTTATATACCAACTGTTGAGGAGGTTCAAAACAACAGTGAATTAGACCTGATCAATGACTATGCAGCAGCTTTTTTAAATCTGATGCATGCCACTTTGTTTGAACGTCCAGAAAAAGAAAGCCTAAGTTTGGCATTAGCGCAAAAATTTATGCCCGAATTTGGTGCAACCTATCCAACTGTAGACCAGCTTAATACCTATCAGGAAAACCGCTGTTATGCAGAATCTCACCTTATGATGGAGCCAAACTTTTTCCGCAACTGGATTAGTGTTATGCAACGCAAGGAACAAGGATTATCCCTTGCCGAAGCAGAAGCACAAAAAGGCAGCCCTTACGAGTACTATATTAAAATGGAAGGACAACGTAACTTTACGCAGTTTGACCATTTTATTACCCGTAAGATGCTGGATCAATTCATTCAACAAGAAGGGCTTTTACCAGCAGAAAGCTATCACATAATGAAATGGAATGACACAGGCTTTACAATACCTGGTCTTTCAGATTCATCTACCTGGATTCGTAGCCTTGGCGAAGAGCAGATTCTAGAAGCCTCTCAGTGGGCAGATTCACCAATTGAGCAGATGCACCGCGAAATTGCAAAAATCTACCTTTGGGAAAATGGCTGCATAGCAGAACGACCTGATGTTTTGTCGCTTTCTTATGTTGCTCAAGAGTACCATCAACCGAGCCCATATCCGTTTTTTAAGGATTTACTTGGGGATTCTGATTTTTATGAATTTGTAAATACGGTTAAAGAACGTAAAATGCTACTCATTGGCGGAACCAAGTCTTCCCCCGTCAATAGCGGCATTAACTACTTTTTACAATATTCAAGTGATTACTCGGGTAATTTAGGGCTCATCCAATGGAACAACAATGTTACGCAATCTGAAACCCTCGACATTGCCGATGTCTATGTGGCGATGGAACCTTCTGGCTATCTAAGCTATGCAGAAGAAGTTGAGGAAGTGCATTGCTACGTGTATAACCTCTATCTCACACCTTCTCCCTGTCAGACTCAGAACCTTTTAAACGGTAACCCGATAACCCCGCACCCTGCGGATAAATCTGGAAACAGTTTTATTTTGAGTTATTTAGGAAACAGAGAAATTGTGCTGCACAGCCTGAACAAAACACTGCCTTATATGAAGGTCTACTCTAATCGATAATTAAAGAACGCAAGGTTCTTTCAGCCGCTCATCATGAGCGGCTTTTTTTTGTGTTTAGCCAAGGCTTATGTTATGCTTGGCGCGCATGCAAAAATAACAGGGAAAGACACATTTAAAATGTCTGAAAAATCAAAACAAGAGTATTTGGTACTGGCGCGTAAGTACCGACCTCAAAACTTTGAAGGCCTCGTCGGCCAAGAAGCACTTGTACAAACACTGAAAAACGCAATTGATGCCAACCGCGTGCATCATGCTTTTGTGCTTTCAGGTGTACGTGGTATTGGTAAAACAACAACGGCTCGTATTTTAGCCAAAGCCCTTAATTGTGAAAATGGGCCTGCCGTAACTTGGGCAGAAGATGATAAAGAATGCCAAGCCATTGCCGATGGTCGTCATGTGGATGTTTTAGAATTTGATGCCGCATCACACACAGGTGTCGATGACATTCGTGAGCTTTTTGAAGGTGTAAATTACCAACCTGTTCAAGGCCGTTATAAAGTTTATATTATTGATGAAGTGCACATGCTTTCACGCGCTGCATTTAACGCACTTCTTAAAACGCTAGAAGAACCACCTGCGCATGTTAAATTTATTTTTGCAACAACTGAAGTACATAAAATCCCTGTTACGGTACTTTCTCGTTGTCAGCGTTTTGACCTTAAACGACTTACAGTAGAAGATTTAACAAAACACTTTGAAAGTATCCTTTCTCAAGAAGATATTGCATTTGAACCAGAAGCTTTACCTGTGCTTGCTAAAGCCGCGGATGGTTCTGCCCGTGATGGTATGTCGTTACTTGACCAAGCAATTTCTCGTTCTATCGGCGGCAAAATTACCCTAGATAAAGTAAACGATATGCTTGGCCTTGCAGATAAAGCCCGCATTTATGACCTTATAGAAAATATGCTTTCAGGCAATTCTGAAGAGACATTAGGCATTTTTCAAAATCTATATCAGGGAGGCTATGATCCGCTTCTTGTCCTTTCGGATATGTTAGCAACGTTACACCTTATTACCCGCCTTAAAGTTGTGCCTAAACTTACCGAATCTCAAGAGCTTTCTCAATTAGAGCGTGAGCGTGGCGGTGCTATGGCGAAAAGCATTAAGCTGGAATCTCTTTCTCGTGCATATCAGATGCTTTTAACAGCCATGGATGAAGCGAAAAAATCTGGCAGACTTGCTGAAGCTGTTGAAATGGCGCTTGTTCGTGTGCTTTATATGGCACCCGTTTCTGCCGTAGAATTACTTGCACAGGGCAAAGGCATGGTACAAGCCATGGAAAAAATGACACAAACAGCCGCACCAACAGAACCTTCATCTTCTGTACAAGATGCGCTACCCATGGGCGATAACCCGCCCCCTTGGGATGATGCTGACGCGCCCCCAAAACACTAGGCCCATCAGCGTCTAAGGAAGAAGTTAAACCACAATCTGCCCCAGTAACTGAACAAAAACAGCAGAAAAAGCAGATTCGCCCCCAACCTTTAGGTGCTGACGTAACTTGGGCCCAAGTTGTTTCAGCTATTGACCGCCACAAAGGCTACCTCGCACGGTTAATGAGAACAACTGCGCGACCTGTTTCTGTAGCCAAAGGGCGTATAAGGTTGTATATTAAGGGCACAGGCCTAAAAAGCCCTGATGATATTAAACAAGAGTTTATAGCTTGCCTTAAACAAGCAACAGGTGAGCATTGGCACGTAGAGCTTGCAGGCCCTATGGAAGTAAGTGGTATTTCTACCCTTGCAGAACAGCTTGCACAACAAGCACAAGAAAAACGCGCCACATTTAAAAAGCACCCTATGGTTAAACGTGTGTTAGACCAATTCCCTGGGGCAGAAGTAATAGATATTAATTAAAAAGTTAACCTTAAAAGAAAGATAAAACAGCATGAAAAACATGATGCAAATGATGAAACAAGCGCAAGAAATGCAAAAAAATGTAAAGCGTTTACAGTCTGAACTTGAATCTATGGAATTTACAGGTACATCTTCAAGTGATCTTGTCACTGTTAAAATGACAGGTAAAAACGAAGTAACTTCTATTTCTATTAACCCTGAAGCAGTTGATGTAGATGACCTTGAAACACTAGAAGCACTTGTAGCAATGGCTGTAAATGATGCACACACAAAAGCACAAACACACATTGATGCACAAATGAAATCAGTAACTGGTGGCATGAACTTACCGTTCTAATTAAGCGTATATGAATAAGGCTAAAGTTTATAAAAACATTATTTGTTTAGAAGTTGCCTCTAAAGATGGGCCTAAATGGTGGTACCAAGGAGGCAATTTAGCTTACACCCCTATTCATGTAAAGGAGCTGATTCAGGTTTCTTCTGGGCGTATAAAAAAAACAGGTAGAGAAGTTTTAACAACGGCTATTGATATTGGTGGGCAGCCACAACTTGTTGCCATTAATTTTGCCAGATCAGATGTTGCTGCACTTGTTGCTTATGGTCATTTACCTAAAGACTACCCTCTTACAGCGATAGCTTATGAGCCTTACCCTAAAAACCAATCTCTTTATAAAGAAGATGGATCAAGCAAACCTAGCTACTATGTATAACCATAAAAGAGCCCCGAAATATTCGGGGCTCTTTTATGGTTATACACTTTTTTATTAAAAGTAGCGAGATAAGCTTAGCTGCACATAATCATCACTACGAGAGAAATAACCAACGGAGTTTATAGGTGCACCAATAAAGAAACGAGACTCAAGCTCTAACTTATAATTTTGACCTAACCTACGTTCAAATTCTGCACTTACATAACGCTCTTTTGTATCTCTATCAATAATTGCACCTGCAAGCAAAGAGGTATCCTGAATATCATTCCAAGTCACACGCCCACCTACAAAAATATCATCATCCAATATTGTTTGTGGGGCAAAATTTGTACGTGTATCATGAGAGTATTCAGCAATAACACCAAAATCTATCCCTGTACGCTTAATATCATAGAAAGTATATTCTAAACCAAAGGCAGCAGCATAAAAACGATCTCCTTGCCCTGATCTAGTCATCGCCTCAAGCTTCCAAAGCCAAGCATCTTTAGTCGCTTGCACATCAATCGCAGTTTGGTCAATAATTTGATAATAAGGCGACAGAACAGGCTCACCAGATGCATTTAAACGTGGAATAAGAAGCGGCTCACGGCTTGTACCATGGAAGTGTGATACGCCAAAATCCCAATCTCCGATATAATGACTATAACGCAATGCAATATCAGGGTGCATACGCCCTAAATCATGTTCATACTCAGTTTGTTTACGGTCTACAACAATGGGTGCTCTAAAACGGCCATTTACACCTGGGTATGTGCGCTCCCTAAAAAAGGGCATTAGGTACCCGCGCAAGGTACCCCAATCTGCCTGATAGGCGACTTGCACCGCAGGTTGACCTAACTTATCTTCACCATCTGTATTTTCAATCGCATCTGTCTGATTAATAATATCAATGAGGTGGTTAGATTCGGTCACACCCCAAAAGTCTTTGATAATGCCTACACGTACTTCATAGGGATAAGCATCGTGTAACCAATTCAACTCACGAATATCAAAATGATTACGCTTTGCATCATCTTCACCAAGGCGCGCATAGGGTACAAAGGTAAATTGGTCTCGGCGATTATTCCAATCATACTGAAATTCAGGTTCAAGTATCAGCGCATGTTGCGCACCTGCACTTTGGCCTGGCATAAGTGTATCGTGCAAGAAGTAACGCCCCTGATACCCCATGTAGCCAGAAAGATCAACAGCCTGAGCTGCCGAAGCAACCCAAGCTGTTAAACCAAAAAGAACGAACTTTTTCATACTATGCCTCTATTAACGAATACGTTTTAATGCAGATTTTCTGAAATCAGATTCACGTACATTTGGGTCTTTAAACATATATTCGCTAAAGTTTAGCGTTGTTGATTTTTTCGTTAAATGATTTTGCATAAACAGTGTATGTGGGCGCCAGTACTGACCTAAGTACTGCTTATAATCGCTAGATTCTAATGTTTTCAGAAGCGCATTACGACGGTTATAAAAATCAATCTTTTGCGAACGAAATTCCGCCGTATCAATAAGAGCAACTTGTTTTGTATAACCAGAGTGCTCATAAGCAGGGTAAGCTTCCAACTTAAAGCATTCTAACTCGCCACAAGCCTCTTGCCCGATATACTTATATGTATATTTTTCAACTTCACGTGAAGATAGATCCTCAAACGCAAATTCACTACCCACAAAAGGACCTGATTTATTGCGAGAAGAAATACGTTTTACACGCTTAAGTGCTGGCAAATAAAGCCACTGATCATCCGGCTCTAAAATATTTGTGTAACTTAAAAAGGCTGTTCCTTCTACATCTGCTGGTGTATCAAAAACAGTAATAGCCCAGTCACCCTTCCCTTCTTCTTGAATTTCAAGGTTTTTGGAACGCATTTCACGGATGACACTTTCACCATGCGCATTTGTAAGCTTCATTGTCATTTTTTGAGAAGATGTGCTCCACCCAATATCACGACGATCTGCTTCTTGAGCAATCATCTTACCTAATTCTTCAGCTGTTACCTGATCCTTCTTAGCCAAAATTTCATCTGCTGTTAACGCAAAGGCTGAAGCAGAAACAAGGCTAAGGCTTGCAACTGTAAAAAGAGATTTAAACATTCTTTGGTTCCTTTTGTTTATTTTTATCAAAGTAAAGTAGCAATACTGGTAACAGTAAAAAGTCTACAACAAGGGCTGTTACAATCGCAAGGGCTGTAAGCATACCCATAATACCATTCGGCTGGAAAACAGACCACATAAGCACAATAAAGCCTGCCACTAATGTTGCTGTTGTTACAACTAAGGCTGTGCCTACAGTTGAGAATGAATAGCGTACCGCATCTTCTGGGCTTAAGCCTTTTTCTCTACGTGCACGAATATATTTAGATAAAAAGTGAACTGTATCATCCACAATAATACCTAAAGATGTTGCCGCAATAATAGCAACAGACATATTCACTTGCCCTGCCGTAATTGCCCAAATACCGAATGTAAGACCAAGAGGCAACATATTTGGTATAAGAGAAATAACGCCCATCTTAACACTACGCAAAGCAATAAGTAGCACAACAGAAATCATCAAGAAGGCAACAATTGTACCACTTAACATGCTTTCAATATTACGCTCAGAGATATATGAGAACATCACAACTGGTGAGGTTGGTTCTGTATGCATATACTCTGGGGTATTTTCTTTAAGCCACTGTTCTGAAGATTTTTTTAAAGCACGCAGTTCAACGGTTGATAAATCATCTAAAGTAACAGTTAAACGCGAAGCGGATTTATCAATATTCACACGGTCATTTAAATCCAAGCCCTGTGGTAAAGACATTTCATACATAAGTAAGTATTGTGCAGAAAGCTCTTTATCCGCAGGTAGACGGAAATAATCCGGGTTATCACCATGCATATTTTTATTTAAGCGTTTGAAAATTTCAGAAAGGGAATATACGTGCTGTACTTTAGGTTGCTCGTATAACCAGTCAGAAAATTCTTCTAACTTCTGTAAATATTCGGGAGAAGAAATACCAGAAGGCGCGCCAGATTTTAAGCTAAAGTCCATCGTATAAGTACCACTTAGCTCTTTAGTCACCATATCTGTATGCTGTCTAAACTCTAAAGATTCATCAAAGTATTTAACAAATTCATCATTGAGTTCAATACGTGGAATCATTGCCAATAAATAAGCAGAAGCAATAACCATTACAGCAAAAACTTTATGTTTATGCTTAATCACCCAATTACCTAACGGAGTAAGCTTTGTTTGACCTGGGTCATAACCTTCTTCTGTACTCACACGTACAGGTAAAATAGACATAAGCACAGGTAGCAAGATAATAGAAAACACAAAAGCTGCCACCACACCCATAGCTGTAATATTACCTAAATGCCTAAAGGGTGGTGCATCAGAAAAGTTAAGACTCATAAACCCAATAACAGTTGTTAAACTTGTTAAAAATACTGGTAAAAAGTTAATACGTAAACTTTCCACAATTGCATCATTTTTAGCCATGCCTTGTCTCATACTATGGAACATCGTCACCAAAACATGAATAGAATCAGCAATTGCAAGGGTAAGAATAATTGTTGGCGCTGCAGCAGAAATTGGTGTTAAATGAATACCAATAAAACCTGTAAGACCTAAAGCTACACCTGCAGAAAGACCAATAATAACAACTGTTGCTAAAGTCCCTGTAAATGAACGCAAAAATACAAACATGCCCACAACAAGTAACGCATACATAATAGGCACTAATTTACCCATATCCATTTGGCTTACCAATGCAAAATTCGCATTCATAGTCGCAACACCAGAAAGCGCAAAAGTAAGCTCTGGGAATTTTTCCTCCGCCTGTGCCATCACATCACGAGAAAACTGATACACTTCAATAGGCGCGTTGCTATCATCTTCAGGTAAGTATACAGTTGTATTTACACCTGTTGCTTTACCATCTTTAGAAATTAATAGACCTTTAAGAAGTGGCTCATTTTGGGCGATTTCTAAACGCCTGTTAAGTTCTTCTGGGGTCAAATCAGCAAGTTCATCTTCATACACCAAGTCCGCAACGATAAGATCATCTTCTTCTGCATATGTATGCTGGAAGTTTGTAATAGAATCAACGCGGGTCGCATAGGGCACCTGCCAACCTTGCTCTGTTAACCAAAGCACTGCTTCTAAAACTTGCTTATCAAAAACATGTACGTCAGGGTTTTTTGGCTTTACAAAAATCATGGCGTTATCTGATTTTGTATAAACCTTTTGTAACTCATCAAATTTAAGAAGCTGAGGATTTTGCTCTGAGAAAAATACGCGATAGTTTGTATCAAAACCTAGTTTTTGAGCGCCAGAAGCAATACCAACACCCAAAAAAACCATAAGAATTAATACCACATATTTAAAACGAATAAGTTGTTGCGTAAAACGCACAATCAATTTTTCTGATGCGGACATCATGGACTTAAGTATCCTTTATATTTGCAATTTCTTATAAAAACCGCCATATTAATAATTACGCAGACCAAACTAGACTGTCTAGTCTAGTTCTAGATATTAAACCTATTGCTTAAAATGTCAATAGATTAATAAACTGTTTATACTAAAAAGAGTTATAGCTTAATTAAATATTAAATGGGACTTATGAAACAAGTGCAACCTATTTCGAAACGAGAACAAAAAAGATTAGCCATTATTGAAGCTGCATCGCATATCTTTCTTGAGCGCGGTTACCACGCAAGTTCAATGGATGATATTGCAAAAGTAGCAGGCGTTGCAAAACAAACAATCTACTCGAATTTTGAAAACAAACATTTTTTGTTTCTTGCTGTTATGGGCAATGAATGCGACAAAAAATATTCTGTACTACGTGAATCATACGAAAAAGGTGATGTATTAAGCACGCTAGAAAACTTCTGTGAAAACTTTATTGATCTTATTTCAAGCAAAGAATCTATCGCATTACGCCGCTTACTACACACTGAAAGCGCCCAGAACCCTGAACTTGCTAAAATATTTTACGAAAACGGTCCTAAACTTAGCTTAGATGAACTTAAAAATTACTTAGACCATCAACAAGAAAAAGGTCGCATCTGTTGTGAGAATACAGAAGAGCTTTCTTTTCTCTTTTTAAACAGCCTTGTTGCGCATTATCTTATTGCCGATATGCTTTCAAGCCCGCCATTAAGAACCCGAGAAGAAATTATCAGCTCTACCATGAATCTATTTAAAAACTTTGCAAAAGTACTTTAATATTTTTTAAAACCAGCCAAAAGGCTGGTTTTTTTGTAGGATATTCTGTACACTAAATCTGTGCTATTTTTTTAATTTATATGACAAACGTTTGGTATATATCATGTCTGAAACACTCTTCTTTATTCTTGGTTTTATTACAGGTGCAGCGCTTATTTTTGTGCTTAATAAAGTTTTTCAAAAATCCTATAAGGAAAATATTGCACAAACATTTAATGTTCTTTCTCGCCAAGCTTTATCCGAAAATGCAGAAGAGTTCTTCAGAGTGGCAAAAGAGCAACTTAATCAGCAAGCACAACAGCAACAACAACTTTCTGGCCAACAGCTTGAAGGCAAAAAAGAGCTCATAGATCAATCTATAAAAGCCATGAAAGAAGATATTTCTAAAATGCAAAACATGATGCAAGGCATCGAAAAAGAGCGTAAAGAATCTTTTGGTCAGCTATCAGAAAGCCTTAAACAAGCCGCTCATAAAACAGAACACCTTCACCAAACGACAGAACAACTGCGTAGCGCCTTAGCAAACACCACAGCACGCGGCCAGTGGGGTGAACGCATGGCAGAAGACGTGTTACGTTTTGCGGGCATGATAGAAGGCATTAACTACCACAAACAAACACAAACAGAAGATGGTAAACGCCCTGATTTTACATTTGAACTTCCTAAAAACCGTGTTGTAAATATGGATGTTAAGTTCCCGCTAGATAGTTATATGAACTATTTAAATGCACAGTCCGAAACAGAAAAAGAAAACTACCGTAAAGAATTTTTAAAAGCCGCGCGTATGCGTGTTAAAGAATCCATTAACCGTGGTGGCTATATTTCAGAACAAGGCAACACGCTCGATTATCTGCTTATATTCATACCTAATGAACAGGTTTTCAGCTTTTTAAATGAGCAAGACCCTGGGCTTTTAGATGAAGCAATGAAAAACAAAGTTATTCTCTGTTCACCTATGACGTTGTACGCTATTTTAGGGGTTATTCGCCAAGCTGTGGATAATTTCCAGATGGAGAAAAAATCAGCAGAAATGATCAATTTGCTCGATAAATTCTACAAACAGTGGCAAATGTATGCAGACGAAGTCGAAAAAGCCCAACGCCAGCTAGATACAGCGCAAAAAACATTCTCAAATTTAACGGGTACACGCCGCAACCAACTGGAAAAACCTTTAGAGAAAATTTTAGAGCTTCGTAGCAGCTCTAAAACAGCTATCGATTCTGATACTGATGAACAAAAACTGCTAGGTTAACAGATGCCTACATACAGCCTCTGCTTTACATACCCAGAAGCCTTTAATGAAGACATCAGCAACTTTTGCCAACTTCTTAAAGCCATGAACACGCCCCTTGATTATATTCAGGGGGAAACATCTATTCCGCATACCAGCTTATGCCATTTTAAGACTGAAAGACCTGTTGTGGAAATCGTAAAAGTGATAGAACCTCTTTTTCCACTTATGCAAAAATTAACTGCCGAAGCTATTTTGGTAAAACCCCGTGAAGACAGAAAAAGCATCTCTCTCTTTTTAGAAGAACAAGACAGCCTAAAAATACTACAAGAACAGCTTATTTCGACACTAACAGAGCATAATATAGACATAACATACCTACCTAATAACTTTCATCTCACTCTTATGTTGGCAGAGGTCGATTCCATTGTAAGCCTACCAGATGAACAAAAAACACTTATCAACAACCCACAGTTATGTACGCCAAGTATTGGCGAAATAAACAGCCTTGGTTGTTTATGCAACATTTCATATAAAAAATAACTTGCATACAATATTTTTCTTTGCTAGCCTTTTCCAGCTAAAAAGCAAAACCAAGCCTTTAAGGCATTTACGTTTCATATGGATTAAGGATAAACATGTCTGAAATCAAAGCCCTCAAAGAGCAAACCGAAAAATCACGCCCCCATTCCAAAAGCATTTTGGCGCACCAACATCACCAAAATGCTGTACAAAAAGAACGTCATCGTCGTAAGCACGATGGCAAACCTTTTCAACGCGAGCGTGCGGCCTGCCGCAATCAGCGTCGAAATCAGGCTTAAGAATTAAGCCTTCTTTACTCGTTAAATTCTCTTTTTAAAGGAAGAAACATGGCAAAACAACAACCACAAAAACGGCTAGATGAATATGGACGCCGCAAAGGGCAAAACCGCCAAATGCGGGATATGAGTAAATCAATGCGTTCAGGTCAAAAACTGGCCGCAACTTTGCGAAAGCTCAAAAAACGCTAACGATACAACAAAAAAGCAGCCTAACGGCTGCTTTTTTGTTGTTTATAAGCTGTTCCTAAGGCAGGTTTGAGCTTTAATTTTTCTTTTTCTTTGGGGCGCATCTCTTTAACAGGCTGCCCCCCAAATAAATTCTTTTTAGCTTCAATAAGCACAACACCACCCATCATAGCAAACCACCTATCCCCAATTTTTTCAAAAAGATCAAAAAATTTCAGAGCAAGTTTTTTAGAAGATGGTGGAAAATACAGCCCAAAACCTGATTGCGTCATTAAGTAATTTTGTTCTTTTAAAAGCATGTTTAGTTCACCCGCAGAATAAGGCTTACCCTTTGCAAAAGGTGTTTGTTCTATCCGAGACCATGGGCTTAAACGATTAGGCGCCATCAGCAACACCTTACCTTGGCTTTTAAGTACACGCCAAATTTCTGCTAATGTTTGCCTTGGGTGTTCTGCAAATTCAAGTCCGTGGCATACAAACACATAATCAAAGGTATCTTCTTTAAAAGGCATCTCATCTTCATATGATAAAAGCGTTTTACTTTGCCCTTCTTCCGGAAACCTAATCACCCCTAAAGATTTGGGACATAAATGCACCACATCTGCATGCCTAAATAAACGCATATAAGGCACAGCATACCCTATTACCAACACTTTTCCAGGCTGTTGCACAGGCAATAAGCGGCGTAATCTACGCCTTAACACACGCTTTGTTATACGCCCTATTTCTGTCTGATACCACTGCCTTAAATCAGCCGCTTTAATCCACATTTTTGCTTTTATGCCTGTATTGTGTTAGTTTCGTTATTCTAATGAGCCTTTATTAAAGCAAAATATACAGATTGTGACCATGGAAAAAACTTATCTTAACAAAATGATTGCCTTTGTTAAAAAGGCTGGTGCCTATGCTTTAAGTCAGCAACACCAACTCGAAAACAAAGAATTTAAAGCAGATAATACACTGGTAACAGAAACAGATCTTGCAATTTCAAACATGATGCAGCAAGACTTTAAAAACCTACTTGCTCAAGATAATCATTTTTTAATTGATGAAGAATCAATTCACAAAACAGAGCTTAGTCAAAAAGAAATCTTTGACCACGAATACTTATGGGTGCTTGATCCTATAGATGGCACAGCCCCATATGGCGCAGGTTTACCAACCTTTGGCATCTCTTTAGCATTGGTTAAAAACAAGCACCTTGAACTAGGTGTGATTTACTTGCCTTTCTTTGATGAACTCTATATTTGCGATGGTGAAAAAAGCTACTTAAGCCAAGAAAATTCACAAATCAACCTACCTCGCGCTATCAAAAAAGATATTGCACCTACGGATATTTTTATCATGAACCCAAAACTCTATAATTGGTCTGGCCCTTGTTACACAGGCTACCACAACACCTCTGTTGTCGGTTTAAGTTGGATTGCTGCTGGCAAAATTATTGGTCAATGTAACTTTGATCATTTTTGGGATGTTGCTGCTGGTTGGGCAATTTGCCAAAAATTAGGCTACACCATCTATAATAAAAACACAGGCGAGCAAACCTTTAAGCTTAGTAAAATATTTGATGAAAACTGGCGCCTAAAAGAAGGTTATATCTGTTGTCACCCCGCTCATATTAATGATTTTGCAACGGCGTTAGAAGAAAAAGAACATGCTTAATATCTATACTCTTAAATCTTTAAGAGATAATTATATTTACCTACTAAAAGATAATGAAACAGGTAAAATTGCAGTTGTAGACCCAGGAGATGCAGATGTTGTTACCCAAGCCCTACAAGAGCTTGGAAAGCCTTTAGATGCTATTTTTATCACTCATCATCATTGGGACCATACCGATGGTATCCCGAGACTAATAGAAAAATACAGCCCCAAGGTTTATGGCGCAGCTAAAGACCAGCATCGCTTACCTCCCTGCACTCAATATCTAACAGAAGAAGATACTCTAACCTGGCAAGGCCATAACTTCAGTGTTATAGAAACACCTGGCCATACAACAGGGCATATTTGTTTTTACAGCAAGGCGCATAAACTTCTTTTTTGTGGAGATACACTCTTTTTAGGCGGTTGCGGACGTATGTTCGAAGGTACAGCTGAACAATATTTTAACAGCCTTCAAAAATTAAAATCTTTACCTCTCGACACACTTATATACTGCACACATGAATATACAATTGCCAATTATAGATTTATCAAAAAACAGGTACCTGAGTGCCAAAAAACCAAAGAATATGTTGAAAAACTCAAGAAAACCTATCGACAAACGGGTAAAACTATCCCACAATTAATAGGTGATGAATTAAAATATAATCTATTTTTAAAAGCACCTTCAGCACAAGTATTTGCTGAACTGCGTTCTAAAAAAGATACCGATTAAAGGTTAAATGAATATGGGTGAACTTTATTTAACATTTTTAGGCTTAAGCGCTGCTGTTACATTTCATTTTGCACAGCAACTCAATATTCCTAAAGCTTGGGCGTACGCACTTGGTAATTTTATTTTACCTGCAGTGCCTCTTAGCTTTATTCTTTATCTCAAATTTGTACATATCCCACATAAGGAAGCCATCGAACGTGGTGAAATGCCTCCTGAAAACCCCATTTTAAAGCCAATCAAAAAAGTTTTAACAGAACAAGTAAAACCTAAAATTATTGAAGCTTATAAAGCTTTGGGCGTTAATAAAGAATATGTGAAAAAAGAAGAAAGACGCCAAAATAAAAAGAAACGAAAACATATTATCGAATAATAAAAAAGCATCTATTCAGATGCTTTTTTTAATTGTTCTTTCAAAACTAAATTTTCTTTATTAAGGGCTTCGATTTGTTTTTTTAAATCTTCAACGTTGGCATTATCAGCTTCTGTTTTTACGGAATCAGACATTTTTTCCATCATCGTATAAAATGGATTCATGCTTTTCATTGCTTCTTGCATGCTCTCCATATTTTTACGGCCAATATCTTCCCAACCTTTAAAAGGGTTTGCAAAATCGAATTGATTTGGCACTTGGCCACCCATCATCATTTTTTGCATTTGGCTAACAACATTTTGTTGGTTTTGCATAAAATGATCCATCGACATTTCGAGGTAATGTGGCACCACTGTTTTAAGGTTATCATCATACATGCGGATAATATTCCACATAAAATTCACAGGTAGCATGCCACCGCCGCGCGCTTCTTCATCAAAAATAATTTGTGCCAAAGTGCTTTGCGTAAGGTCTTGCCCTGACTTTGCATCAACAACCTTAAAGTGCTCGTTATTAACCACCATTTTATAAAGGTCTTCTAGGGTTACATAAATACTTGTTTGTGTATTATATAACCTGCGATTGGCGTATTTTTTTATAATTGCAATATCATCTCGAGCCAAGGGAATCATCCTTATTTATTTTTGATCTATATATAAAGTAAGTGTTCTTTTCATGCACTGCAACATTTTTTGTATCTTGTGATTTTGGTCAACCTTGCTTAAATTTATAATATACAAAGGATTTTCTTATGCCGAAACGCACAAAAAAAACAATAGCGATACGCCAAACAGCGCCACGACCTATTGGACTTTATATGATGTATCTTTCCGGAGGTGAGCATTTAACTGAGCTCACAGCTAAAGTGTTACCTAAAATTGAAAACCCATTTGAAGAGTTATGGCATAAACTTGAAGACCAAAGAAAAGAGCACAGTACGCAAAGCTTTTTAGAGGGTGTCAAGCGTTATCGAGAATTTGATTGGCAACGACCACAGCCCAAGTATGAAAAAGTCACATTTTACAATAGAGCAACTTTACTCAGAAAAGGTTGTATACAAGGCGCTCCTGTATTGGTAATACCTTCTATGGTAAACCGTGGATATATCTTAGATTTATTACCAGATTATAGCCTTTTAAACCATTTAAAAGATGAAGGATTTACCGTTTATCAGCTTGATTGGCTAGACCCTATTGTGACTGACGACAGTTCACAGACATCTTTAGACGAGGCCATTGAAAATATTATTGCCGCTGCTATAGATGAAATTTATGCCCTTCATAACGAAAAAGTACATTTAGCAGGCTATTGCATGGGCGGAACTCTTGCCGTTGCCGCCGCAACCTTACGCCAAGAATGCTTAGCCTCTTTAAGCTTAATTGCCGCCCCTTGGGATTTTAGCAAGCAACCCTATGCGCCTTTTTTAGAAACATCTAAAACATGGAGCAATTTCTTTTTAAAAAATGCTAAAATGGTACCTATTGATGTGATACAGGGCTTTTTTGTGCTCCAAGACCCTCTTTCTGCCATACAGAGACTCACGGCTTATGCACAAATAGAAGATGAAGAACAACTTAAGCGCATGACTGCTATTGAAGACTGGCTTGCTGATGGTGTCGCTCTAGAATCTAACATTGCCTTAGATGTGTACCAACACTGGTTTTTAAACAATAAACCCCATGAAGGGCGTTGGTGGATTAACTCTCATCTCATAAGCCCTGGGCGTTTAGAGATACCTACACATATTATTACAGCCAGCAAAGATTCTGTTGTGCCGACAGCTGGCAGTACAGGGCTTTTAGAACAAATACCAAACACCACCCATACAGAAGTAGACGCAGGGCATATTGGGCTTATGGTGGGCAGAAAAGCAAAACAAGCTTTTTTTACCCCATGGGCAAAATGGCTTAAAGAAATAAAGTAGCCTAAGCGGCTACTTTTCTAACCCCATCGCTTGACGAATATAACGATAGAAAATGAGCTTTTCCACCACTTCTCCATGGTCTGCACCGTCAATAATATTATGAGCACGTAAATTTGGAATATGCTGAATAAGCCTGCGTGTACGTTTAGGCGACACCAAAGTATCTTCTGTACCAGAAATAATAGTTACAGGTGCCTCTACCGATTGTACAAATTTATAAGAGCGCAACGGATGCTTAACCAACCACCTTGCTGGTATAATTGGGTGTTTATCTTGCGCTGTACGCGCCATAGAATCATAAGGTGCCGCCAAAATAACGCCTTTGGTATCCGCACGTTCTGATGCTGTATAGGTTGCAATGCCTGTCCCTAAAGAATAGCCGAAAATATAAATAGGGTTTTTAGGAAAACGCTCTCGCACCATATCATACAGTTGTACGGCATCGGCTGTAATGGCTGCTTCTGAAGGTTTACCTTCACTTTTACCATAACCACGGTAGTTAACGCCTACAACATGCACCTGTGGTATTTGGTTACTAATTACTTCTGCTTGGCGAATGGCGTTCCAAGCATTACCTGCAAAAACAAGAAGTACAGGTGCCTTTTCTTGCGCAGCTTTAAAAATAACGCCGTGGAGCTTAACACCCTCTTCTACAGACAAATAAATTTCTTCATATTTTAAAGGGGTACGAATGGTCATTTCTTTCGCAACTTCATGGGTTGGGAAGATGAATTTGTCTTGCATAAAAAACATCCCTAAAACATAGGATATATAACCTACACAAATAAAACCGACCACAGAATACATAAGCTCTACACTCATTTTAAAACTTTCTTTATTTTTATTTTATAAAAGGGTCGCCTTTCCTACCTTTTATAGGTAGGCTTTATATAACAAGAGACCATCACCACTTTTATATAACACAACAATAAACCAGAATAACCCTTAAGGAAAGACCTATGGAACAAATCGTTATTGTCGCAGCTAAACGAACAGCAATTGGTAGCTTTTTAGGAAGCTTAAAAGATATCCCTGCACATATGCTAGGGGCTGAAGTCATTAAATCTGCCTTAGAAGAAACGGCCATTAAGCCTGAAGAGGTTGATTCTGTTATTATGGGGCAAGTTTTACAAACAGGTTGCGGACAAAACCCTGCACGACAAGCGGCTATTGCCGCAGGCTTAAGTGAACAAACGCCCGCTCTTACTCTTAATCTTGTTTGCGGTTCTGGCCTTAAATCTGTCATGATGGGGGCACAACAAATTATGACTGGTGACGCAGAAATTGTTATTGCTGGCGGGCAAGAAAGCATGTCTCAATCACCACATTTTATGCATACGCGTGATGGGCTTAAGTTTGGTGATGCCGCCCTTAAAGATAGTATGATTGTAGATGGTCTTTGGGATGCTTTTAACGATTACCACATGGGTATTACAGCTGAAAATGTCGCTGAAAAATACCAAATTAGCCGTGAAGCGCAGGATGCTTTTGCTTATGAATCTCAATCGCGTGCGCAGAAGTCTCTTGCAAATAATATTTTTGATAGCGAAATTACTGACATTCAGATCCCGCAACGCAAAGGCGATGCTATTATCATAAATAAAGACGAACACCCACGCTTAACAGAACTTGAAAAGCTTGCAACGCTTAAACCTGCCTTTAAAAAGGACGGTACTGTAACAGCTGCAAATGCTTCGGGCTTAAATGATGGCGCGGCTGTGGTTGTGCTGATGACAGCATCGGAAGCTGAAAAGCGTGGACTAGAGATACTTGCACGTATCAAATCGCAGGCGACAGTGGGTGTTAACCCTGAAATTATGGGCATTGGCCCTGTACCTGCCACGCAAAAAGCATTAAAAAACGCAGGTTGGTCGGTAGATGACTTAGACCTTATAGAAGCAAACGAAGCCTTTGCGGCACAAGCACTCGCCGTAAGCCAAGAGCTTGGTTTAAACCCAGAAAAAACAAACGTAAACGGTGGCGCTATTGCTTTAGGACACCCCATTGGTGCCAGTGGCACACGCGTGCTTGTAACTTTAGTACACGAGATGAAACGCCGAGATGCGCATAAAGGTTTAGCAACCCTTTGCGTTGGTGGTGGCCAAGGGGTGGCATTAGCTATTGAAAGATAATGTTAATTAAAACTTATCGTTCTTATAAAAATAATAAATTTTAACAGCATCCACTTTTGGGTTATCTTATATATATAAGCAAATTAAACAAAAGGAGCATTATTGATATGTCACATCATAAAGAATTGGTAGAAGTACTGAAAACACTTGTTGCAGACCTTTACCACGTACAGCTTAAAACACAAAATGTACATTGGAACGTGACAGGCCCTCAGTTTCAGAGCATTCATTTAATGACAGAAACGCAATATACAGAAGCGTTTAACTCTGTTGATGAAGTGGCGGAACTTATCCGTACTTTAGGTGAGCGTGCTCCTGGTTCGTTCAGTGAATATGCTGAGCTTACAAGCATTGACGATAACCAAATGTTTGGCTTTAAAGCAGAAGACATGCTTAAAGAATTAATTAATTCTAACAAAGCACTCTTGCTTACAACTGAAAAAGCTTTTGAAATGGCACAAAAAGCAGAGCACGAGCCTTCTGTTGGTTTATTAAGTGCCGAGCTTTCTCGTTTAGAGAAAAACATTTGGATGTTAAACAGCTCTTTGTAAGTTTTAAACCTACAAAAAGCTTCTGTTACCCCCAAAAAACCATGAGTACTTGTTGTACTTATGGTTTTACCCCTAAAGCGTCGTATCCCCTTGCGGCGCTTTTTTATGCTCTCAAAATCAAAATGCTCTACACATAAAAAACCCCTGCCATAAAGGCAGGGGTTTTCGTGAGCTTAAAAGATAGACGCTAAGTGTCTTGTTTACTACTTACGTAGACCTAGTTCTTTAATTAGCGCTTGGTAACGTGCTACGTCTTTGTTCTTAAGGTACTTAAGAAGGTTACGACGCTTGCTTACCAAACCAATTAGACCACGACGACCGTGATGGTCTTTTTTGTGATCTTTAAAGTGTTCAGTTAATGTTTGGATACGTTGCGTTAAAATAGCAACTTGTACTTCTGTACGGCCAGAATCTTTTTCTGAACCACCGAACTGTTTAACCAGCTCAGCTGTACGTTCTGCTGTAATAGACATTTAGCTTTTCTCCTCGATATCTAAATTAAAATTGCGCTTGATCTTGACCGTTGCATCGGTAGCGACCTCAATAAGCGATAAAAGCTGATTTTGGTACAAAGCACGATAGTCGCCTTGCGCTACGTTAAGCTTTAAAGGTTGCCCTTGTTTAAGCTTTGAGGCTTCGGCTTCTGTTACCTCATAAGCCGGGATATCGTCCAGCACATCAGATACAGAAATAAGTAAGCTTTCGAGAATATGCCCTTTTTCTTGAGCAATTTCAAGGTCTTTTAATAAAATAGATTGATTTTTTGTAAATTTACCTGCTTTTTCACGCTCTAAATAGCTTACATACGCGTAACATCCTAAGGCACGACCGATGTCTCTTGCTAAAGATCGGACATAGGTTCCTTTTGTTGCTGAAACACGCAAAGTTGCTTGTTCTGGGCTGAATTTTAATACCTCTAATGCAAGAATTTCTATTTCTCGTGCCTCCAGTTCAACTTCCTGACCTTCACGGGCAAGGTCATAAGCACGTTTACCATCCACCTTAATGGCTGAATAAGCTGGTGGCACTTGCTGTATTTTGCCTTTAAAACCTTCAAGAACATCTGTGAGTTCTTGCTCTGTTGGTCTTTTATCAGAGGTTAAGGTAAAATCCCCTTCTCTGTCATCTGTTTGCGTTTCTGCACCAAATTTTAGGGTGAATTTATAATGCTTATCGGCATTTAATACATAGGGCAAAGCCTTTGTTGCTTCACCGAAAGCGATAGGAAGCACGCCACAGGCCATAGGGTCTAGTGTGCCGCCATGACCTGATTTTTGTGCGTTAAAGAGGCGTTTAACACGTGCGACTGCTTGCGCAGAAGATTGCCCCTCTTCTTTAAAAAGAACAAGAACGCCATGAACAGGGTTACCCTTTTTTTTACGTGCCATTTTATATTCCTTAAAAAAAACCCAGCAGAAGCTGGGTTTTCATGTTTAGTCTTCTGATTCTTCTGAAACATCGAGCTCTTCTAATTTTCTGCCTAAATTATTTGAATAGTCATAGCCTGAATCATATTCAAATTTTAACTTAGCTGTATATTTAGAAGTCATATTTTTACCCATTGCACGAGCAAAGACATGCGACATTTCCATAAAAGCATCTTCTACGATTTTAGGTGCTCGGTCATCTAATGTTGTAAAAAACACTGTTGCGTGACGGATGTCTTTACTGATCCAGACACGTGTAATGTTTACCAAACCATTAAGTTCTGGGTGGCTAGCTTCGCCGCGGCTTAGCACCTGTGCCACCACATCCTTAATTTGGCTTGCAACACGTTGTTGACGTTGACTCATTGGTACCATAGATGTTGTCATAAAAGTCTCCTAACCTCATCTATGCCAATTATGCAGATGTTGCCGCGCCAAGTTGCGCTTGTTCTTCTACAAGTTCGTAGCACTCAATTTGGTCACCATCACGGATGTCATCAAACTTCGTGAAGCTTAGACCACACTCGAAGCCTTCACGTACTTCTTTAGCATCGTCTTTAAAGCGTTTAAGACCACCCAATTCACCATCGTGCAGAACGACACCATCACGGATAACACGTGCTTTAGCGTTACGACGAATAATACCTTGCGACACCATACAGCCGGCAATTGTACCAATTTTAGAAACGTGGAATGTTTCACGCACATCGGCTGTACCTAAAACTTGTTCTTTTACAACTGGGGCTAACATACCTGTCATCGCAGAGCGTACTTCTTCTAACAAATCGTAAATTACGTTATAGTAACGAATTTCTACGCCTTCTGTTTCTGCTACTTTACGCGCTTGGTTGTTTGCACGTACGTTAAATCCAACGATAAGAGCTTGAGAGGCATTTGCCAGCATCACGTCTGACTCTGTAATACCACCAACGGCAGAGTGAAGGATAGATACCTTAACTTCTTCTGTTGATAGTTTTTGTAGAGATTCATTAATCGCTTCTGCCGAACCTTGAACGTCTGCTTTAACAACAATAGGAAGGTCAAGCACATCGCCTTGAGAAATTTGATCAAACAGATTTTCAAGAGACATTTTAGAGCGTGCTGCGTTTTGCTCTTCACGTTTTTTACGAGAACGATATTCTGCAACTTCACGTGCTTTTTTCTCTGAATCAACAACGATGATGTTATCACCTGCTTCTGGTACACCGTTTAGACCTAAAATTTCTACCGGTGTTGATGGACCTGCTTGTTCTAAACGATCACCATGGTCAGAAATAAGGGCACGAACGCGACCCCACTCTGTACCAGCGACAAAAATATCACCCACTTTTAGCGTACCACGTTGTACAATAATTGTTGCAACAGCACCGCGGCCTTTATCTAGGCGAGATTCAACAACTGCGCCTTCTGCTTCACGGTTTGGATTTGCTTTAAGATCTAAAACTTCTGATTGAAGAAGAATCATTTCTTCTAACTCGCCAATGTTTTGGCGTTGTTTAGCAGATACTTCTACAAATACAGTATCACCACCCATATCTTCTGCGATCAGTTCATAGCTCATAAGCTCTGTCTTCACGCGCATAGGGTCTGCACCTGGTTTATCAATTTTGTTTACCGCAACAATAATTGGCACTTCTGCCGCTTTGGCGTGTTTAATCGCCTCAATTGTTTGTGGCATTACACCATCATCTGCCGCGACAACAAGCACAACAACGTCTGTTACAGAGGCACCACGTGCACGCATAGATGTAAAGGCTTCGTGGCCTGGTGTATCTAAAAATGTAAGTTTTTGGCCATCGTTACGTGTAATTTGGTAGGCACCGATATGCTGTGTGATACCGCCTGCTTCACCATCTACAACATCTGTTGAGCGAATGGCATCTAGTAGAGATGTTTTACCATGGTCTACGTGACCCATAACAGTTACAACTGGTGAACGTGTTTGCAGATCTTCTGCTTTGTCTTCTGCACCGCCGATGTTTTCTTCTACTTCTGATTCTGATGTAAGTTTGTATGAATGACCAAATTCTTCAACAATAATGGCTGCTGTTTCTTGATCAATTGTCTGCGTTACAGTTACCATTTGACCCATCATCATAAGCGTTTTAACAACGTCTGCACCACGTTCTGACATACGGTTTGCAAGCTCTTGAATTGTAATAAATTCAGGGATTGTTACTTCACGTAGTACCTTTTCTTTAGGTGCTTCGGCTTTAGTATTTTTTTGCTTAAAGCGTTTTGTTTGAGATGGCATTGTACGGTGGCGCTGTTCTAGGTCTTCTAGGTAAGCATTACG
>JAAZVW010000069.1 GCA_018623135.1 Pseudomonadota bacterium | reverse complement strand
GGTTATGAGCCTGACGAGCTACCGAGCTGCTCCACCCCGCGTCATCAACTTGTGTAAGGGTTTATATACCTTTTCGCATACCCTTGTCAACAACTATATACAATTTTTTTCTCGCACAGTTTCGCACAGTCGAGTAATATCAATTAAATTCATCAAATTAAGGAGCACTCACCATGACAGAACCAAGAGACTTAACATTGCAGACTGACTTTGGTAAATTTAATGCACGTATTGGTGTGCTTGCTTTTCAGGATGATAAAATCCTAATGCAAAAGCATGTTAAAAATAATTATTATTTTACCCCAGGTGGTCGCATCGCTTTTGGTGATGATACGCTCACAACAGCAAAACGAGAACTTGAAGAAGAGCTTCATTTGCAGTTAGATAATTTTGAGCTCGCTGCTTTTATTGAAAACTTCTTTACTTATGATAATGAAGATTATCACGAAATGGCGATTTACTACCGTACAGATTTGCCAGAAGGCTTTATTCCGCCAACAGAAGAAGCAAACGGTAAACCTATTTGTTTTGAATGGTTGCCAATCCAGAGCTTAGAAAATTTTGATATCCGCCCTGTTGTGATTAAAGAAAATATTGATGCTCTCACACAAGGGTTTCAGCATTTTATAAATAAAGCTTAGGTTTAGTATAAGTCTTTTAAATAAATATTGACTCGTTATAAAAAAGCCCCTTATAAAAGGGGCTTTTTGTTGTTCTTAGTAAGCTCTTGCGAATAAAGCGCGTTGTTTAGAGGGTTCACCTGTAAAAGCACAGAGACCTTCTTTACCAGCTTCAGAAAATGGTAAACAACGAATTGTTACGCCTAAGTCTTCTTTTATTTTGGCTTCTAGTTCGGCATCACCATTCCAATGGGTAAGGGCAAAACCAGGAGCGCGAGCGCCTTCTTCATCTTTTTCGAAGAATTTATAAAATTCTTCTTTAGTATCAATGCGTTTAACATTGTCTTCTAAAAGCTGTTTTGCTTTTGCATAAATGTTATTGTGCATATCATCTAAAATTGATTTTACTGTTGAAACAAATTCGGCTTTATCAATCGTCTGTTTGTCTTTTGCATCTTTATCACGACGCGCCATAAATACAGTATTCTGTTCTAGTTCTTTTGCGCCAATTTCTAAACGGATAGGAATACCTTTGCGTACCCAATCCCATGAACGAGAGTTAGAGTCAGAATCATCTAGTACAACGTCAATAGCATTGCCGTAGTAAGCCATTTCTTCCAATTCTGCTTTTAGCTCTTGGCAATATGTCATAACGGCTTCAGCTTTTTCTTTGTTTTTAAGCATAGGAATAATAACGATATGAGAAGGGGCAACGCGTGGGGGTAGAACTAAGCCATCATCATCAGAATGAGTTGCGATAAGGCCACCGATTTGACGTGTTGAAACACCCCAAGATGTTGTCCATGCAAATTCTTCTTTACCTTCTTCAGATTGGAACGTAATACCTAAAGAGCGAGAAAATTTTTGGCCTAAGAAGTGAGACGTACCAGCTTGTAAGGCTTTAAGTTCTTGCGTCATTGTTTCAAATGTATATGTATCTACTGCACCTGGGAATTTTTCAGACTCAGATTTAGGGCCGTCAATAGAAGGAATTGCTAAAATGTCACGGTTTACATCTGTGTACACTTTTAGCATTTGCATTGTGTAATTTTCTGCTTCTTTTGCTGTTGCATGTACGGTATGCCCTTCTTGCCATAAAAATTCAGAAGTACGTAAGAAAGAGCGCGTACGATTTTCCCAACGCATAACATTAGCCCATTGGTTAATGCATAGAGGCAAGTCGCGGTATGAGTTTACCCAACGAGAAAAAGCTTCACCAATAATCATTTCAGAAGTAGGGCGCACAACATAAGGTTCTTCCAATGGGCTTGCAGGTACAAGTTTACCATTTTCATCTTTTTCTAACTTTGAATGTGTAACGACAGCTGTTTCTGTTGCAAAACCTTCTACGTGTTCAGCTTCTTTTTGTAAGTATTCGAGTGGGATAAGCAATGGGAAATAAGCATTTTGAACACCTTTTGTTTTAAACTGCTTATCAAATTCTTTTTTAATATTTTCCCAAATACCAAGGCCCCAGGGCTTAATTGTCATGCAACCACGAACAGGAGAGTTTTCAGCAAGTTCTGCCATTTTAATAACTTCTAAGTACCACTTAGAATAGTTCTCTTCACGGGTAATAGATAGCGCATGCTTTTTAGCCATGGTTTTATAAGACCTTTTTTTGTAATTTTTATCGTTAGTTAAGCTTAGTGATTAGGTGTAGCAATTTTATAATTCTAGGTCAATATTATTGTGCTTCATAAGTTTGTATAAATTTAGTTTTTTCTAAATGATGGCTTCTTGAAGTTTTTTATTAAACCAGATTAAAATAGAGTGAACTTAAAGAGTATAAGCTAAATAATTTTTGCAACTTTAGGGCAGATATGCTATCTGTTATAAGAATTTTCTTACTATATAAACGGAGACATAAAATGGCATCGGATTCATTTGGTAATTCTGCGCATCACGCATTTCCAGAATTAGATACAACAGTAGACTTTCAAACTATCTCAGAAAAATCCCAAAAATTGTGGGATGAAGGTCGAGTCCACAGCTTTAATAAAGATTCAGGCAAAGAAATTTTTTCTATCGATACGCCACCGCCTTATGTCTCTGCATCTCACTTGCATATTGGGCATGCTATGTCTTACACTCAGGCAGAAATTATTGTGCGTTACAATCGTATGCAAGGTAAAGAAATCTTTTACCCAATGGGATTCGACGATAACGGCCTTCCAACAGAACGCCATGTAGAGCAGGTACATAATATTAAAGATAAATCCCAAATTTCACGTAGTGATTTTCGTGCCCTTTGTGCTGCTGAAACTCAAGAAGGTGCTAAGTCTTACGAACACCTTTGGCGTAGCCTAGGTATTTCGGTTGATTGGAAACTTCGTTATTCAACAATTGATGAACGTTGCCAGCGTGTTGGTCAACTTTCTTTTATTGATCTTTTTAATAAAGGCCTTATTTACCGTGCAGAAGAGCCTGTACTTTGGGATACAAAGTTCCAAACAGCTTTAGCGCAAGCAGACCTTGATACAATTGAGCGTAAAGGTAAAATGTTTGATATTGCCTTTAAATCTCCAG
>JAAZVW010000044.1 GCA_018623135.1 Pseudomonadota bacterium | reverse complement strand
TTCAGTTAAAACCTCGTAAGCATAGCTTGCAGATTTTTCAGGTTAAGCACACGGTCTGGCAACAAATTAATCAGTAAATCTTTTTGCGCTTGGCTTACACGGCTTACATCCGCTTTTTGCTTTTTATTCGCTTTTAAGAGCTGCTCTTCATCTTCTGCCTCAGCTGTATCAAATCCATCTGTTGAGTCTGATAGGGCGCTAGAATCCGCTTCCGAAGTTGCTTCAGCCTCTAAGCTCACAACCGCATCATTTTTAACGGTAACCGCTTCTGTTTGTGTTTCTGTGCTTGTTAAGGCGTCGTCTAACACAATTTCAATACTACCTAGCTTAACTGTATTTACGTCGTTTTTAGCAACAGCAGCTTCAGATTTTAAATTAAGCTGACAGCTGCTTCCAGAACAGTTGAACACCGGATTTTGTGCAGATTTTTCAGCCGAAGAAACCTGTTTTTTAGGTAGAACTTGGTTTACCGTATCTACAATTTTATCTTGGAATTTACTACGATCTTCTTTGTAAATACTCTTTTCATTAATCAGAATATCGTCGTTTGATTCATCTAATCTTGTAATATTATCACGACCATTTTTGTACAGTTCAGAAGTGTAGGCAAGGGGCTCACCATCATCAAAATTAATGTCCACAATACCTGTTAGGTTTGATGCACCAAAAGTGAAATCAGCTGCTAGCATATCTAGCACAAAATCGGCCGAAGTATTGTTAAAGGTAATATTTTTAGCATTGGTGCGTAACGCAGGTGCTGTACTTTGCCCTTGTAAAATAAGCCCACCGTTAGCAACATCTAGCAGAGCGTTTGTAGCCGAACTTAGGCTATTACTAGCCAATGTAAGCGCATCGGCAGTTGTTGCGTTTGCAGTAATGTTCGTAAACTCAATATTGTTGGCTGCTTGTAAGCTAATTTTTTCTGCTCTGGTTGTGCTTGTTGTATCTAAAATAATATTTTGTGCTGCATGTGCAGTAATGTTGCCATCAGCAGATAGTATAGAGCCTTGGTTTGTTATATTGCCATTATTTGCATTTAAATTCACAGCGCTTGCACCGATTAGAGATGTGTTTGCAATATTTAAATTATTTTCAGCACTAAGGTTGATTTGGTTATTAGCGCTTGTTAAGAACCTTGTTGTTTCCAGGTCACCAAAAAGAGTAGCAATACTTATAGAGCCGTTTAATTTATTGATAACATTGTTAAAAGCTACCCCATTTTCAAATGTAATACCTAAATCAGCATCGGAAGAGTTAAAGCTTAACCAATTAATACGATTATTATTGAGTTTAACAAAAACATCATTTGCTAAAGAAAAATCAAAATTGGCTTCGTTCGCATTAGGGTCATAATAATTGGTTAAATTTATACGAATAGGGTTGTTTTCTGTACCAAATGAAGCGACATTTTGTACTTCAAAGTCAAAATATCTATTTAAGTTTGAATCATAAACGATATTGTAAACGCCATCTGCAACGGCGGCACTTCTTACAATGCCATCTGTATCAATAATGAGTCCTCCTGGTCGTGTTGGAGAGTTACCATAGTTGCTTTTAGGGTCAATAATGACAGAACTAAGTACAATGTCTTCAGATGCTTGCAGTCTTAGCCCAAACTGAGAAGAGCTAAGGGTTGTATCGACGCCCATGTAAATACCACCACTGCCATTATTGTCGTAGTCGGCAATAAGGCTGTATTCGCGGTTACTGCTGCCCATATCAAAAAGCCCAGAACCAGAGAATGTAATATCCCCGTCCGCATGTATATTGGTATCAAAGTAGTTAGATGTATTTTTTGAGTGGAATCTGGCATTGCCGGCAATAGATACTAAGCCTGTACTATTTCCTCTAAGGCCTGGTGTGTAAAAAATAGTATCTCCAGCAAACGCCAAGTGTTTGTAATTACTCATTAGATTACTTGTTATTGCAAGCGTATTAAATAAAAGAGTGTCGTTTATTGGTTGAGTAAGGCTGTAAAGACCTATAATACTATTCGGCGCATTAAAGTTTGTGTTTTCAGCTCCGTTGGCGTCTGTAAAAGCGCCTTGAGCGAAAATTGCGCATGAAGAACAGCCAAAGTAGTTAGGCGTTGGTATCGTATCATCTGTAAAAGTAGAGGTTTTAGCGGTTGTAAGTAAACCAATGGAACCACCACCTTGTAATCTAATACCACCTTGTCCGACATCAAAAACATTATTTGCTGTCATGCTTATATTTGGTGAATAAAGAGTTAAACTAGAGTTTCCTGTTAAGGTTATATTCGCATCGTCAGTAAAAGTTAGATTGTCTGCTGCCAGAAAAACGCCAGCGTTAGAGCCTGTAATCGGTTGCGTAAAATTAAGTGATTTAAATCTTTCACTGGAATAGTACGGTCCAGCAAACATCAAACTTTGGCTATCTTTCACATCTATGGCATTCATCATGTTTAAATTAATAGTATCAATATTAATATCGCCGCTACTGTAGTAAGCAATAAAACTTGTACCTATATTGTTTAGTGTAAAGTCTACAGTACGTTCAACCGCATCTCTATTTCTAAAATCAACTCTAAGGCGTCCTGCTGCTGTATTTGTTAAATTAAGATAACGACTGATGCCATAAGTATAAGAGTATCCATTTGTGCGTGCATAGTTTGTAAGAATATCCACACGACCATTTGGTACAAAAAATTCGAAATTTGTCTGCTTTGCTACAACATTTATAGCAGCTTCGGTATTACCTGAGTGAGTTGTTGTATAATTACCGTAAACACCACTTACACCGCTTAAAGGGCTTTGCAAGTCTATCAAGCCATCTCCTACATCAGCATAAAGAGCGATAGATCTTCCTGAAGCATCTAAATTACCGTCATTTAATGTTATTTTGGGACCATCTGTTGAGCCATTATAAGTAGAAGGAGAGCTTGAATACCTTGTGCTGACATAACCATTTGTAGAATTTAATGTTAAATTTGCTCCTAAAGGTGTAAGGGTTAAATCATCCCAGAAGACAATATCTTTTTCTGCTGATATTGTAATATCGCCACCATCCATAGAGCCGCCAACATTCATATTAAAATTATCTGCAGAAATATCAATTGTACCGTTAGGGCTCATACCATGGGCAGAAACGTCAATGTCACCATCTAAATTAATTACACTAGATGATATATTTACCGTACGCCTAGCATCAATAACAACATAACCGCCTTGGGCTGAAAGAGTACCTGCAATATCAGCGCCTATTGCACCAACTGTTGCGGTATTTGCTTCAAAAGATATATTGTTACTAAGAGTGTTAATTGTAAATTCGGTAGCCGATCCTAAGCCTATTGTGCCATCTTGAGCGGTAATAGAGCCTGTATTTTCTACCTTAGGAGCAGAAAGAATAGCAAACCCACCGTCAGCAATACTAATCGTGCCTTCATTGGAAATTGTTGCTCCGTTATCGCCACCAATAAAGTGGAAGTCATCGCCTGAGAATGAATCATTATCTGATGTTGTGGCAACTAAAGAGCCAACGTTTACCTGTGCAGTACTGCCAAAAGTTATGCCAGCATCATTTATCAGAAAAACACGCCCATTTGCTAAGATTGTACCATCAATAATAGAGGGGCTGGCATCTTGAATGCGGTTAATGGCAATGGCTTGGTTATTAACCTGATCAAAATGGACTGTTTCAGCCGCACCAACATTAAATGTATTCCAGTTAATATCAATTAGACCAGAGTTTTGGGTGATCGTGGTTGTTGCACCACTTTGAGTAATAGAGCCCGAGCCAGCGTTAATAACACCACCAGTAGGTGCCGCGTAAGCGAGGTTAGACATTAAAAACACACCAAAAGCGACAGATGCCACCGTTGATTTAAGCTTACGTAGTCGGTAAGTTTGTATTTGTTGTTGCATTGTACTAGCTCTTAGTTTGTTTTTAAATTAACACTTCCTCAAAATCCTCTATAATATATATGGATCTTAATATTAATTAAAAACTGACAATAGCGATGGATTATTAATTATTGTGCAGTAAATGTGCAATGTTTTATGTCTGTGTTCAGGTCTTAATCACATGGCGTGATTTGATGTTGTCATGCTTGACATACAATAGCGATAACCCTAATATGCTTTTTGAAATCTATTAAATAGATTTGACGTGTTTTCTAGAAAAAATATAAAGGTTTTAAATAGGGGTATGAGTAATACAAGTTCGTTAAATATTGTGATTCCTATGGCAGGGAGAGGATCTAGGTTCGCAAATGCAGGGTACACAATCCCTAAACCCATGATACCAGTTCATGGTAAACCCATGATCCAGGTTGTCGTTGAGAATTTAACCCCTAATCGCCCTCATAAATTTATATTTATTTGTCAAAATGACCATATTAAAGAATATAATCTTGAGCCTTTCTTAAAATCTTTAGCAAAAGATGTTGAAGTTATAGGTATAGATGGCATAACAGAGGGTATGGTTTGTACCGTGTTAAAAGCTAAAGATCTGATTAATAATGATACCCCTTTGATGACAGCTAACTCTGATCAATTTATTGATTTTGATATCAACGAATATTTGGCTGAAATGGATAAAAATGATGCCGATGGTTTAATTATGACGATGAAAGCTGATGATCCTAAATGGTCATTCGCGAAAACAAATGATAACGGTATTGTTGTTGAAACAGCTGAAAAGAAAGTTATTTCTGAAGATGCAACTGTCGGTATTTATAATTTTTCTCGTGGCTCTGATTTGGTTACCGCTGCAGAGCAGATGATCGCAGATGACGTACGCGTTAATGGTGAATTTTATGTGTGCCCTTGCTATAATTACATGATTAAAAATGGTAAAAAAGTTGTTATTTATGGCATAGGTGAAGAGTACAATGGTATGTATGGTTTAGGCATACCTAAGGATTTAGAGTTCTTTTTAAGTAGTCCAATCTCGGAACAAGTAAAGTAAAGGCAATAAGTAATATGCAAATTTTATCTCATCGTGGCTACTGGTTAACCCCTGAAGAAAAAAATGAAAAAATTGCTTTTGAGCGTTCTTTTGATATGGGCTATGGAACTGAAACTGATTTAAGAGATTTTAAAGGTGAGATTGTTATTGCTCATGATATGCCCCATGGTAATGAAATAACCTTTGAAGAAGTTTTGCAATTAATGAATGGTCGTAATTTACCTTTAGCGCTTAACATTAAAGCAGATGGGCAAATTGATAAGATTTTAACGTTGTTAGAAAAATATAATCACACAAATTATTTCACATTTGATATGGCTATACCAGATATGGTCGTTCAGGTGCGAAAAGGTGCTAAGGTTTTTGCTCCACTAAGTGATATTGTACCAACGCCGATACTATTAAAAGAGTCTGTGGGGGTGTGGTTAGATTGTTTTAAAACAGTTTGGTATAAAAACAATGTTATTGAAGATTTAATTTCAAGTAATAAAGAAGTTTGCATTGTTTCAAGTGATCTTCATAAACGTGATAATAAAGATCATTGGACATTGATTAAGAATAATAAGTTTATTAAATCTGATAAATTATATATTTGTACAGATAAGCTAGAAGAAGCAATTGAGTTTTTTGGGTAGGGTATTTTAATGACAATTAAAGCAGTTTTATTTGATATGGATGGAGTTCTTGTTGATGCGAAAGAATGGCATTACGAAGCTCTTAATTTAGCATTAGAGAATAAAGGGTTTTCACCAATAACTAGGCAAGAACACTTATCTGTTTATGATGGATTACCAACTAAAGATAAGTTAAAAAAACACCCTCAAACTAAATCTTTATCTTTGAACGAACATAAAGAAATTAATGACCTAAAGCAAAAGTTCACTTTTGAGGTTATTGAAAAAACATGCAAACCAAATACGGTTATTCTAGAAACAATGGCATACTTGAAAGCGCAAGGTGTTCGTATGGCTTGTTGTTCTAATTCCATTAGAAAATCT
Source organism: Pseudomonadota bacterium (assembly GCA_018623135.1). Classification (GTDB taxonomy): domain Bacteria; phylum Pseudomonadota; class Alphaproteobacteria; order UBA1280; family JAAZVW01; genus JAAZVW01. The sequence goes on along the minus strand of JAAZVW010000044.1, from coordinate 5,554 downwards.
GTGGAAATGATGCTGGAAAAATCAGGTGTTATTGATTATATGGAATTTTTGGTTTCCAATGAAGATGTAGAAAGCGCAAAACCAGAGCCTGATATGTATAATATGGCTATTTCAAAAATGGGCTTAAAATCTACAGAAGTTCTTATCTGTGAAGATAACATCAGAGGGATTACAGCAGGGTTGCACTCAGGTGCTTTTGTTCTTGAAATTGGTACAATTGAAGATACAAACAAAAGCAATATTTCTAAAGCCATTAATAAAATTGAAGAGCAAGAATTGCCAGAACAGCTTATTAGACCTGCTATAAGAACAGCGCATATTAATGACATGATTAAAGGCTGGTTTGTTGGTGATTTTTACCCATCGATCCTTAAAACAAAAGATTTTGAAGCAGGTGTGAAAGAATATAAGAAAGGTGAAAAAGAAGGCAAACACGTACATAAAATTGGTACAGAAATTACGGTTATTGTAAGAGGTAAAGTAATTATGTGTGATCGTGTAATTAAAGAAGGTGAAATGATTTTAATGGAACCTGGTGTGGCTACTTCTTTTGAAGCTTTAGAAGATACAATAACATTTGTTGTTAAAAACCCTTCTGCTATTGGTGATAAATATCACGTTGAATAATAGTGCTGTCACACTTATAAAATACAATTTCTAAATTTGGTAAGGTCAATATTGTGAAAAAACAAAAGTTAAAAATTGCAGTTCAAATGTTTGGTCATTTAAGAACTTTTGAAAAATGTGCCCCTTATCTTAAAAAGCATCTATTGGATCATTATGACTGTGATGTCTTTATGCATACTTGGGATAAGGTTGATCATAATACTCAAACTTGGCATAATTATAAAGTTTCAGGGCAAGATTTTTCACCGGAAGAACTTCAAGAAAAAGTTTTAGCGACTTATCCAATTGTAGATATAAAGATGGAATCACAAAAACCAGAAGATTTGGGTATCTTCCAATCTTTAAAATTTAAAATTGGTATATTTGGCGTCAAGTCGATGCTCTATTCGATGAATGAATCAAATAAGTTAAGGCAGAAATATGAGCAAAAAAACAGTGTAGCTTATGATTTTGTTTTGAATATACGCCCTGATATTTTATTACTGGAAGATTTTGAAATTCAAAAATTTTTTGTTCGACTAACAGAGCAAGAAGTTCATAACGCCGTTTTTTCGATTGGCAAAAATTTAACGCCTGTCCTGAATGATTTAAGGTTTGTAGGGGGCGTTGACTTATTGTTTTTTGCAAAGCCAGAAGTTATGACAACAGTTCTTTCAAGTTATCCAGATGTGCTTGAAGATATTCAAAGTCATACGGCTGTTAATCCATTTGGTGCAGAATATTTATTTTCACAGAATGTTATTAAAAAAGGTTTTTCTTTTTATGTCATTGATTATAAATTGGAAGATAAATGTAAAATTAAAAGAAACACACATACAAGTTTTGTTAAAAAGCTTATTAGATTGCGAGTCAATAAAAAGTACACCTTGTGCTTATTGGCTTCTTTTTTACCCCCAATATTTAAAGTAGATATAATGCTCTTTAAATATAAAATATATTTTACTATTGGCGATTTTAATCTTTCTTACTAAAAAAGAAGAGGGTCGTTATGCACCCTCTTTTTTTGATGTTATAATTAAAACTTATCACGATAAAAATATTCCATGGTTAGGCTTTTGCGGTTTTGTGCCCAATTTTTAAAGTTTTTAAGCGAGCATAAAAATGATCATCTTCACGAATTTCAACCGGAAAATTAAACTCTTTCTGCCAACCCTTCATACCCTCAAGAACTCTATACTCTCCAGGAAAAGTAACAATGATTTTCGAGATTATAATACCTTGTAGTTTTGCCTTAAAAGATCCTTTGTTTTATGAGTCGTTAAGTTTTATATATTTTACTTGGTAGTCAGCGTCTTTTAGTTCTTGAGCAAAGTGACGCATAGCAGAAAATATAAAAGCAATTTTCTTTTTATAGTGCTTCAAAATATGAGTCATTAAAGCTGTTTTCTCTTAGCCCCTTATAAGCCGGGTGTATATTGATAAATTCAATATTAGCGGGTCTTCTAACTTTTGAATAAAGCGGCAATGCTATATGTATGCAGATAAACGGGAGCAATTATTAAATACTGTTAAAGGAGAAGATATTTCTTTTGTATATTTAGAAGGCATTAGAAAGCTAATCTTCCACAATCCATATGCGTTTTCTACTTGCTGAATAGGGCCGATCATCGCACAACCCAGTAATAAAACAGGGCTTGTACCTAAAAGCGTTACTTTACTACCCATTAATTGTGTCTTTTGGTTTTATCGATTATTTTGCAATGTGCCGATTTTTTGAAGCACCATGTCGTAAATTTGAGCTAACAGCATTTAGCAATTTGCTTGATAAAAGGTAAAGGAATAAACTAAGTTAAATATTTAAATTTGGCAGGTTCCTGCAAATAACAACGAAAGCATCAATACCGTGCAAATTTTTATCTTGTGTATCCTGCACATGCAATTCTTTCAGGACATCACTAATTCTTTTTTTACAGGTATCTATTATAACCAGAATCAAATTCTTGCTTCTGATTTTTTTGTATAGTTCATTATAGGTTTAGGTAGCTTTGTTATATTTTGAAGATTAGTTTAAATGTCATAGCTTAATGCTTCTTCTTCTCTTCATACATACCTTCATCAGCAAGTTTAAGAAGTGCTTCAGGATTAGTCCCGTCTTCAGGATATGTAGAGATACCAACAGAGGCGCCGACCTCAATATCAGTACCTTTAACGTTAAATGCTTCAGATAAGCTTTTTTTGATTTTAGAGACATGTTCTTTGGCTTGCTCTTTGGTGCTGTCTAGCATAAGAATTGCAAATTCATCGCCACCTAATCGGGTTGTAAGTGCACGCTTAGGGAATAGGGTTGTTAAACGCTCTGCAACGCCTTTTAAAATCGCATCACTCGCATCGTGGCCGTAAGTGTCATTCACAGGTTTAAACTTGTTCAAATCAATAAACAGGATGCTATAGACATCAGCTTCATACGCAGCACCTTTTAAAGCTGTCATAAAGCCCGCACGGTTCGCCAAACCTGTAAGTGCATCAGACATCGCAACCTTGCGTCGATAGTTGCGAGCAACGGTTTTAAGGATTTCAGGTTTAAAGGCAAGCACCTTATCTTTATCATTAAGTAACGCTTTAATAACAAGCTGAGGTACTTCTAAGCTCTCAGCGACACGTTTTTCATCGCCATTAAAGTATTCTAGTGCATTGGCTAAAATTTCACGACTGTCAGAAATAGCATCTAGATTTTGCGGATCAGAAGCTAAGTAGTTATCAGTTATGCTTGTGGAAGAACTCTCTCGCATTTTACTGATAGACATAACAAGCGCACCAAGTGTGACAACAATACCTGCAATAATATCGTTAGTTGATAACTCTTTAAGGGATAAGCCTGTTGCAGGCAGTGTGGCCCATTCCCAAACAATCGTAGAGAAGAATGATAAAGCAGTTACAGCCAAGAAGTTCTCAGCTTTAATAATGTGTGAGCTAGAGAACTCTAAATAGCGAATAGGGGCATAAATAAATACGCCCATGATCATACCCATAAACACACTTGGAGCGTGCATAAAATCATGAATATCGACAAAGAACCCTAAGCGGTTTTCAGCAGGTACAGAGTATTGAATAAGCGAGAAAATACTTACCAATGCAAGAAAGAGAATCATAATAACAAACATGACATAGCCAACAACACGGCAACGAGCTGTGATATCGTTTGATTCTGCGGCTTTTTTATGTGGTCTGTGAAGTTCTGCAACAAAGATACGAAGTGATTGAAAAATAGCTGCAAGGAACATAAGAATATAAACCTTCATAGCCACTTCATTTGGTAGAGATTTACTCACCACAAGCAGACCACCACTAATCATAAGTGCGCCAATAAGTTGCCCTTTAGAAGGCTTGCGCATCAGGAATATCCAGCTTAAGAGTAAGCTTACTATTACGCTGAAGCGTTGCAGAAGGCTTGCTTCAGATGCTGTAATCGTGCCGAATAGATTAAGGGTAATAAAGTAATTCAGAAGCATAATAATGCCATATGCCCAAGTGTCAACAGAGCGAAGAGTCTCTTTAGATAGAGTACCTTGACCTGCATACAGCAATAGACAAAGCGCACAACTTGTGTAGGTTGCACATGCAAACACAATTTTATTCACTTCTAGGATTTGTGTGTTGAAGGTCATAAAGACATTACTAATACCCCAAAGCACTAGTACGCTAAAAAATGCTTGTGCCCAACCGACCTGTAATTTGCGAGTTGCATCCATTTTTATTCTTCCTTTTTCTTAAGGGGTAGAATAGCAAAGATTTCATTTAAGGGGAATATAAAGGAATGATTTCTTATGGTTTTATTTCATCTACATTAACAACTATAGAGTTATTTATATATTGCATGCAATGCAGATAGCGTTATACCTTTTTGATAACTAAATATGGATGTAAAGTTCTCGACAAGAGATAGAGCATCTGCAATACTTAAAACTCAACAAAACTGATGATACGAGGTATCTTATGTTAAAACTTAAAGCAGCTTTCTTTCTTTCAGTGCTTGCACTCGCCGCTTGTAGTGGCAGTAAGTCAGGAAGTACAAATGATTCAAAACCAGATGAACCTCGAACTGAAATCGAAGTTAAATATAACCTTCCACCTGCACCAGATGCAGAGCTTGCTAAAACTGAAATTGTTGATACCAACAACGATGGTCTGCGTGATGAAGTAGAGCGTGGCATTGCTCTTTCTTTGGATGAAGAAGGTGAGGATGTTGTTGCTTTGGTAAAAGAAGCAGCTACTCTTGATCAAAGCGCAATGGAGGACTACGACAATAAGGATCTACTTATTCGTTCTAATCATAAGCAGTCTATTGTTATTGCCTGCTTAATGGAAAAGTACGATTATGATTTAGAAAAGGTTACAGAGATTTTGAATGCGACTGACGTGTTACTTGCAGATACAGAAGAACGCCAAAATCAAAATGAAGCCGTTCAAGAATCCTTATCTGGCGGAGTATATTTTAGCCCATCAGATGAAGAAATTGAAAAACACTGTCCTCAGTATTTCCAATAATTTAAAATATCACGACCACTATTATAGAGGTGTTTATGAACAGATTAAAATATCTGGTTGTTTTTTTATGCTCGCTTATGGCGAGCTTTTCTATGTTTGCTGATGAAGCTGAATGCGTTTTTGATAAAGATGCTAAAACATATGTTTTCTTTGGAAATGGTATGTTTACTAGTTTAAAATCAGCTAATGCTACAAGAACAAAAATTAGAGCTATTGTTCGAAAAATGGCGAAATCAGGAGCATACTCATTTGATTATGAAGATTTTAAAAAATTTGAATTTGCGCTTGCCTATAACAAAAACGAATCTCTTTTTACGCAGCTTGAACAAGTGATTAAGCAACGTTCAGAAAGTGAAGATGTTATAAAAAATAGGGTAAGGGCAGCTGCAAGAAAGGTACGTGATCAAGATTTGGAAGATCATATAAGTCTTTATCGAGCACA
>JAAZVW010000043.1 GCA_018623135.1 Pseudomonadota bacterium | reverse complement strand
TTTGGCTTTAATCTTTTCGGCACTAACGTATAACTCTAAATAAAATCGCTCAATAATGCTGCTATCTATCTTCTTTTTATCAGTTTCAACAAAGCGAAAAATTTTCTCAGAGAAATAATCTTTATTTGTTATGAATATTTCGAAACGGCCTGATCCTGTGAAATAATATTGGCGCCCAAAGGTTTCTTTATCGTAATTTGCAGGATATTTCTTTCTTGTGAACGTTTCTCTAACACCAAAAGAAAGTTCTTCGCCTAAGATTTTGCACTTACGGCGTTCTGATTTTTGTATTATCGGAATTTTTCTATCTGCAAATCCTCTTAATAAAGTTGCAGCAATACAAAATGCCTTTTCAGGATTGCTTTGAGATATTTCAATTGGGTATTGTGGAATATAAATCAGATAATTGACAGCATCGCCTCGGTGTTTAATAAAGCGTTTGCAGGCATTCTGTAGTGGGGCAGGGCAATCACTAAGAGATTTGATTAGAGCATTGTTATAAGTCTTCTCTGAACTCGCTTGAACTTTATTCTTAACAGACTCGATGGATATTTCTTTTGATTCAGGCATTCCCTCACGCTCTTTAATATAAAAAGTATGTTGAGGTATAAAATTACCTTTAGGTAAGGCTGGTTTTACAGGTTTGCGACCATTTTGAACTTTTGCCCAATAGCCTAAGCCCGGTTTAGGTATGTTCATTTTCTTGCAGATTTTAGCAAGAGCAACATCTGATATTGTTAATTCTTTAGCAAGTTGAGAGGTTGGTTTCTCCCACACTTTGTTATATAGCTCTTGGCGGGTGAGGGTTAGTTTTTTCATTGTGTATGTAATTTTCCTGTATCTAACAATATTGAGATGCAATAAAAAATCCCAGCAATAATTGCTGGGATTTTAGTTTTATGCTTTACGCTCTTTCAGCCATTTATATAAGGTTGGTAGAACGAGCAAGGTTAAGATTGTGGAAGAAATGATTCCGCCAATCACAACCGTTGCCAAAGGTCTTTGCACTTCGGAACCTGCACCTGTATTAAGCGCCATAGGTACAAAACCTAAAGAGGCAACAAGTGCGGTCATAAGTACAGGGCGCAGCCTTGTTAACGCACCTTCTTTAATAGCATCTACTAAGGCTTTACCTTGTGCTTCTAAATCTCTAATAAAGGAGAGAAGCACAACGCCGTTAAGTACTGCAACGCCAGATAAGGCAATAAAGCCAACAGCTGCTGAAATAGACATCGGGATATCACGCAGCCATAGAGCTAGAATACCGCCTGTGAGCGCTAAAGGCACACCAGAGAAGATCACTGATGCTGCAAGTGTTGAGTTAAACGCCATAAATAGCAAGGCGAAGATCATCACCAAAGCGAGAGGTACAACAATTAACAAACGCTGCTTAGCAGAAAGAAGCTGTTCAAATGTACCACCATAAGAAAGCCAGTAACCCGCGGGTACTTGTACGTTCTTATTAATAGAGGCTTTCACATCTTCCACAAAGCTACCCAAATCACGATTACGCACGTTAGCGGTAATTACAACACGGCGCTTACCGTTTTCACGACTGATCTGATTGGCGCCATAAGAAACAGAAAGCGAAGCTACTTCTTTTAACGGTACTTGCATGAGATCGCCATCTGCATCTGCTGATTTAATCGGGATAGGCAGATACTCCAATCGTTTAATATTACTGCGTAAATCTTCTGGCAAACGTACAACAATATCAAAACGACGATCACCCTCGAAGAGTTTACCAACGGCTTTACCAGACATAGCTGTTTGCACGACAGACTGAACATCGGCAATTGTTAAACCGTATCGGTTAAGCTGCTTTTGTTTCGGATCAATTGAAAGTACAGGTAAACCCGTTGCTTGTTCAATTTTAATATCCGAACCACCTTGTACCTTTTTAAGTTCTGCTTCAACTTTTTTGGCAACTTTAAGCATTACCTCTAAGTCATCACCAAAAACTTTAACAGCAAGGTCACTACGCACACCTGAAATTAGCTCGTTAAAACGCATCTGAATCGGCTGTGTAAATTCGTAGTTATTGCCTGGTACTTGTTTGGCAATAGCTTCCATCTCTTTTACAAGTTCTGCTTTGGTTTTACTTGGGTTAGGCCAAAGCTCACGTGGTTGAAGCATCACAAACGTATCGGCCACATTTGGTGGCATAGGGTCTGTTGCCACTTCGGGTGTACCGATTTTACCGAAGATCTCCTTAATTTCTGGGAATTCTTCTTTAAGGCGTTTTTCTAACTGCTTTTGCATATCAACTGATTGCGTAAGACTTGTGCCCGGAATACGCATCGCATGTAAAGCAATATCACCTTCATCTAAATTAGGAATGAATTCTGTACCCATACGAGAAGCAAGTAATAAGCTTAACACCACAAAAACAGAAGCTGTTGCGACAATCTTTTTAGGTTGCTTAAGGCTCCAGTTTAAAAGAGGCTGATAAAGCTTATGTACCAGTTGCATGAGCTTACTTTCCTTTTCTTCAACCTTACCTGTTACAAAGAGCGCAACAGCCGCAGGAACAAAAGTAAGAGATAGAATAAGCGCCGCTAGTAAAGCCATAACGACAGTAAACGCCATTGGGTGGAACATCTTACCTTCAACACCTGTTAGCGAGAAAATAGGCAAGTACACAACGGTAATAATAAGCACACCAAAGAGACTTGGTTTAATCACTTCTGCTGTTGCAGATGCTGTAAGTTTAAATCGTTCATCCTTTGTCAAAAGGCGCCCAAGCTGATGCTGTGCCATGCCGAATCTACGAATACAGTTTTCGATAATAATTACTGCACCGTCAACAATCAGGCCAAAATCTAAAGCACCAAGACTCATGAGATTACCTGATACACCACGCCCGACCATACCAGTAATGGTCATTAGCATAGAAATAGGGATCACCATTGCTGTAATAAGTGCTGCACGTATATTACCTAAAAGTAAAAACAGAATGACAATAACTAAAAGCGCACCTTCAACAAGGTTCTTTTCAACCGTGGCGATTGTGCGTTCAACCAATGCTGTTCTGTCGTAAACAGGTTTAGCGATAACACCATTTGGCAAACTTTTATTGACAATTTTAAGCTTTTCAGCAACGCGTTGAGCAACTTCTTGCGAGTTTTCACCCATCAACATCATAGCTGTACCTAAAACGACTTCTTCGCCGTTTTGAGTAGCAGCACCAGTGCGTAGTGGGTAGCCAAGTTTAACCTCTGCCACATCCTTAATACGGATGTTCATATCTTGCTGATGATGAATCACAATTTGTTCAATATCAGCAATGGTTTTAACTTGCCCAGGTACTCGAATCAGATACTGCTCGCCATTTTTTTCGATATAACCAGCGCCAACATTGGCGTTGTTATTTTCTAAGGCTGTTATGACTGTTTCAAAACTTAAGCCTAATGCCAGAAGTTTGTCAGGTTCTGGTAGTATGTGGAATTCTTTCTCGTAACCACCGATAGAGTTAATCTCAATCACGCCTTTTAAGTTACGTAATTGCGGTAAAATAATCCATTCTTGAAGGGTGAGAAGATCCATCGCTGTATAGCCAGAGCCATCTTCTTTTTTTGCAGAAGGGTCAGCTTCTACAATGTACATGAAGATTTCACCTAAACCTGTTGCAATAGGCCCCATTTCAGGTTCTAACCCTTGAGGGAGTTCTGATTTAATTTGCTGAATACGCTCGTTAATAAGCTGGCGTGCAAAGTAAATATCAGTGCCTTCTTCAAAAACTACCGTTACCTGAGATAGTCCATAACGTGATAAAGAACGCGTATAATCAAGCTTAGGAATACCAGCCAGCGCTGTTTCGACAGGGAAGGTGATACGCTGTTCAACCTCTAACGGAGAGTAGCCAGCAGCCTCGGTGTTAATCTGAACCTGTACGTTGGTAATATCAGGCACGGCATCAATAGATAGGCGCGTAAAATTATAAGCACCTAAAAGAATAAGTACCGTAACGACAATCATCATCATCCAGCGGTGCTGAATAGAAAAATGAATCATACGTTCAAGGAATGAACCTTGCGTATGTGTTTCTTGATTAATGGTCATGACTTGCTCCTGATTTTTCTACATCTGCTTTAATCAGAAATGAGTTTTCAGAGACATATTCTGTACCTTCTTTTAAGCCAGAAAGTACTTCAACGTGTTCACCATCTGATGCGCCAAGCTCTAACATACGTACCTCGTATGTGTCCTTGATTTTGGCAAAGACAACAGTAAAATCTCTAAACTTTTGCAGAGCTGTTTCTTTAACAATCAAGTTAGCGTTTTTGTTATTCACAACAACTTCAGCTTCAACATGCATGTCTGGTTTCCAAGCCATGTCTGTATTTTTGAATGATGTAATAATAAGAGCTGTTTGGCTTGCTAAATCAGCTGTACCAGAGATACGTTCTACTTTACTTGCTGTTTTAAGATCTTTGTTATCAAGCGAGAATGTTGTGATTTTTTGACCTTTTTTAACCAAAGGCATATCACTTGGGAAAAGGTGGAACTCTGCCCATACATCAGAAAGATCAGCAATCTGTAAGATGCGTTCTTGATTCACAATTGAGCCAACCATAACATCGACGGCAGTTACAGTACCTGAACGGGGTGCAATAAGTTTGAGGCTGTTTAGGCTTTCGTTACTTTCGATAATACCTAAAACTTGACCTTTTTTAACTTTGTCACCTAAGTTTACTTTAAGAGATTTTACAACACCTGAAAAACGCGCACCGATATTGGCTGTTTTGTATGGATTAAGTAAAATACGACCTTCTAGCTTAACTTTTTGGGCAATTGTACCTGCTTGAGCAGCAGATGTTTTTACACCTGCATCTTGAGCTGCTTGTGCATCAATCTGAGTACGACCTTCGTATGAATCAAAAGCCCAGTTATAAGTTTTACCCTCGTAAGAAACTGTTACTTTAACATCAAAAGAATGAGGTTCTGCAACTATCGCATCACTAACTGCATATGTATCTTTTGGCATAAAGTTAAAGTTGTTTACTTCACCGTCTAAACGGTTTAGGGATACTGTATAGTTCACTTCTTTAGGGCTGATAAGTTCACCATTGTCGTAAGCATAAAGGTTAAATAACGGCTTACCATTATTCTCATCAACCTTAAATTCAACTGTAAAATCTTCGTTGTTTTCTGCAATTAAAAGCTTACCACCTTGCGGACCTTTTTCTTTTTCATCACTATGATAATCATTTTCACCATGGGCATGGTTGTGATCACCTTCTATTTGATGAGATAGACTCCAGATACCTGTAAAACCAAGCAAAAGAGCAGCGATTGTTATATATTTTTTATTCATTTATTTATCCTCTGTATTTGCTTGAAAGTCTGAAAGAACTGATGCGTATCGACCAGAAAAACGATCAAGTGAACTTTGCGTTTTATAAAGAGCTTGTAAACTATCAAGATAATCTTGGTTAAGATCATTTAAGCGACGCTGAACATCTAATAGATTCAAGAAAGAAAAAGCACCACGTTTATAGGCGGTGTAAGCCTCTTTATAAGAAGCTTTAGCTTTTGGTAGCAACTCTTGCTGATAGCTTTTGACTTGCTGTTGTTTAAGCTTAAAGGTAGAAAGCAAATCTTTAACTTTTAGCTCTAGCATGCGTTGGTTATTTGCAGCTTCTGCTTTTGCTTCTAAACGCTCAGATCTTGCCTTTTGGATGTTACCTTGGTTACGATCAAAAACAGGAAATGGCATAGATATACTAGCAACTAAAGCTGTTGTGCCATTGTTATTAAATCGTTTTACACCTAGACCAACATTAGGGTCTGGCATGGCGTATGCTTTTTCTAGATTAACGGCAGAGTTTGCTTTTTCCTGTTTGATTTTCTGCATTTTAAAAAGAGCTGACTCTTCAAGTGACTCTAGAATAGAACTTTTAGAAAATGATGCAGGTAAGCTATTTAGCGAGACCTCTTTAAGGTCTAAACTTGCATCGGATAAGCCAAGTACTTGCATAAGTTTTTGTTTGCTCATTTCAAAGGTTTTTTGAGCTTGTGCTTTTTCCATCTGAGCAGAAGAGAGGATAAGATCAACCTGCGTATGTTGAATGTTAGAAGCTTTGGCAACACTCACACGCTCTTCAACAATGCGATGCATTTTATCTGCAAGTTTAAGGCGTTCTTTAGCAAGCTTTAAGCGCTCCTTAGCAATAGCAACAGACATATAAGTATATTCTGTTAAGCCAAGTAGCTGATAAGCAAAATCATCAGCTTTTAGGTTGGCAAGCTGAGCATCAAAGCCTGCAAGCTTTGTTCGCTTATCACGTTTGCCAGAAAGTTCGAGTTGTTGCTTAAAGCCAAATGTGACTTCAGCAGACTGGAAATCTCGTAATGCATCTTCACCATAAAAATTATCTGCTTCGATATACAGATTAGGATTTAAGCGAAGAGATGCTTGTAATTTAGCACCTTCTTTTGCATCAACAGCGGCAAGCACTGCTTGGTAAGATGGGTTATCTTCTAGTGCCTTTTGTAAGGCTTGTTCTTTTGTCAAAGCTTCTGCTTGAGTATATGCAGTTAAGCTTAACACAGCTGTAAATAAAGCTGTTTTGTTTAATGGATTCATATGAATTCCCTTTTGAATTTGTTAAATAAAATCAAAATGCATAGAGAATAAGCCGCTTATGTGCAGCGGTTCTATGCTCAATTAAATGAGGGAATTTAAGAACGGGGAGGGCGTTTTAATCCGTATAAGAGACCGGAGGTTGCAACTTCAGCTAATGCCATAAGCTTAAGTTGGTTGTTTGAAAGTGCAATAGCATCTGCTGAAAATGATGTATCGACCATATGATGATGGCTATGGCAGCTTTCGATACAGTCAGAACAATCGTTATGTTCGGCTTCTGTATTCAGCTCAATTGTTACGTCATGGGTATCATCTAAACACAGGTGTGCATGGGTATGAGAAATTGTCGTACCCAATAAAAATGCAGCAATGGTAAAGATCATAAATAATTTACGCATAGTTAATAGATAGCATGCTTTGTTTGTGAGTTCAATGCATGAGCTTAATTTTAATGTTTTTTTCAATTTTCTTGGCATTCACGTTTTGCTACAGTTATGAAGTTTGCTGGATTTGAAATAAAAGCATAAAAATCTGGGAAGACTGTTTCGTCCGTATATTCACAATAATTATAAAACCAAGATTTTAATTGTGGAGCTATCAGCAAGTTTCTAACTTTTTCTTGAGTTGTCTCTCGAGGTAAATAGCCTTGGTAACAATACAAAAAAACACTCTTTTGAGCTTCTACTCGATTTCTAGTAACTTCGGTTTTAGCAGGCTCTATTAAAAAATCCTCTTCTTTTTGCTCATATTTAGATTTCCTGAGAACTAATACTTCGCCAATCATGGCTGAATTGTCGGTTGTGGGCTGGCAAGAAAAAAACAATGCTATTTTTAAATCTTCTGAAAAATCAAGAAGACACGTATCTTTTCCATGATGTCTTAAATCGGTAAGCGCAGATATCGTAGGTTTTTCTGGTGTTCTGCTGTCAAACTCTATTAACTTTTCGGTGATTTCTTTTTCATGATCTTGTAATTTGCCACATTCTACTAAATCCTTATTATTTCTGTATATAGATGCAGCTATCCCATCATCATGATGGTAATGGTTATTGATTCCACGAAATAGACAGCCCTCCGTTTCTTCTAGCAGGTTCAAGATAAATTGAACATCAGTGTCATCACCTGTAATTTTCTCAAAAGATTGGAAAATTAATATTTCCTCAATCCCTTCAAGGGTTACAACAAGGATATTGCTCACTGACTTATGTCTAAAAGACCAGTCAGCATATCCTGTTTGAAGACCAAAGATAGCCGATCTGGAAAATTCACAAGAAGTGCTAAATCTATTGTGCAAATGGCATTCTACTCTTTCAAAATTCAGATGAAAATTAGTTGCTAATAGATATTTAGAATGAACCGTAACATCTTGTTTGACATCCAGCCCTACAATATCAAGCAAATTACTGAGATGTTTCCTGATATCATCATCTATTTTGATTAGGATGTAATCTTCCGTGAGAATGGGTGTTGTATAGTCATCAATATGAACATTAAGAGCATATACGAAATGCTTCTCCCCTATATCCGGTGAAATGCTGTCTAGCTCTGCGCGAAATTTTTCAGCATGGCATATATTATTACATGTATCACACATACCATCTTTATAAAGTGGTGATTTTGACTTCTTAACCCCGCATCTTTTGCAGATAAAGTTTCTATGCTCGTTAAATAGCTTCGACATTTAGATACCCTCAAATTAATTCTTTTTTCTCTTAAATAATAACTATAACCCCAATATAGCGCGCTGCTTTTCCAATTGTTACCAAAATGAAGAATGTTAAAAAACGTGTCCTGAAAATTCCGGCAACAAGAGTGAGTGGATCTCCAATTACCGGCATCCATGCCAATAGTAGCGTCCATATACCGTATTTCTGATAGAGATTGGTCGCTTTCTTCATTGACTCTTTGCCGATAGGAAACCACTTTCTGTCTTTAAAATGGATGAGGTAGCGACCAAGTATCAGATTAACTATAGCTCCCATAACATTACCCGCCGTAGCAAATGCCACTAGCAGCCATGCACTGTGCTGGTTCTGGGCGTGCATAGTTGCTAAAAGTATTTCTGATTGAGCAGGTAAAAGTGTTGCAGCTAAAAAAGCACTCACAAAAAGTAAGGCAAGCTCTGACCATTCTTCCATTATAGTGGCTTTTCATAATTTATTAAAAATAAAATGTGCATACTAATCCTCTTTGTTTATTCCATATAGTGTTTTAGTGTATTTAAATTAGTTTAGATTGCGACAAAGTAATTAAGCAATTAAATTTTCTTTTTTACATTCGCGCTAGTGTAAAAATTAACACCTTCAATATTCCCGAACGGGAATAAAATGGGACTTTTAAATTTTAATCTCTCGCAATATTACCGTCCGGGAATAAAAGTTGATTATTCTATGTTTATGCCTTATAATATTACCGTTCGGTAATATTATAAGGTGATTAAAAAGATGCCTGAAAACTTAAAAGATATAAAAGAGCTCGCTAACCTCATTAAAGATGCGCGCAAAGAGCAAGGTTTAACGCAAGAAGACTTGGCTGGGTTAAGTGGTACAGGAACACGCTTTGTTAGTGATCTTGAAAATGGCAAAGAAACTGCGCAAATTGGTAAAATCCTTTTAGTATTAGGTGCGTTAGGTTTAGGATTATATGCTTTTAGTAAATGGAAAAAATGATAGATGGATCGTATATATTTTTTAGATGTTTACTTAAAGGGTGTCTTTGTAGGTAAATTAAAGAGTCAGAATGCTGCTTTAGGGTTTAGTTATACTCCTGAGTATTTGCAGAGTGATAATCCTATTAAACTTTCAGCCTCTTTACCCTTAAGTTCTGAAGAATTTGATCATTCAGTTGTTGCGCCTTATTTTTCCGGTCTTTTACCTGATGAGGATGTACGTAGAAGACTTGCAAAATATCTCCAAATTTCAGAAAAGAACACTTTCTTTCTTTTAAAAGAAGTTGGTGGAGAATGTGCGGGAGCGGTTTCTCTTTATGAAGAAGGGGTTACTCCTGATAGTAAATCTACGAATGAATATAGGGTGTTAAGTTCTTCTGAAGCTTCCGATATTTTAAAATCTTTAGATAAAAAGCCTTTTTTAGCAGGTGAAGATGATATTCGTCTTTCAGGTGCAGGTGCTCAGGATAAATTGGTTATTTCTTTTGTTGATGGTCAAATGGCAATTCCTAAGGGTAATACACCCTCTACACACATTATAAAACCTGCTATTAAAGGTATTAATTCATCGGTACATAATGAATTTTTTTGTATGAAACTTGCAAAAAGAATAGGGCTACCGGTTCCTGACGTTTCTATTTTATGGGTTGATAACATTCCTTATTATGTTATTGAGCGTTATGATCGAATTTTTAAGGATGGAAAAGTCATTAGATTGCATCAGGAAGACTTCTGTCAAGCTCTTCATATTTCTCCTGAAATAAAGTATGAATCAGAAGGCGGTCCTTCCTTGATAGATTGCTTTAATCTCTTAAATCAACGCATTCAATCTGGTTCAATGAGAGGCGTTGATAAATTGACTCTTTTAAAAGGCGTCATTTTTAATTACCTTATCGGAAATGGAGATGCGCACGGCAAAAATTTCTCGATATTATATTACGATCAAGCAGAGTCTTTAGCTCCTTTTTATGATCTACTTTCAACGATTGTCTATAAGGACTATCAAAAAGAAAAAATGGCGATGAAAATAGGTAAAAAATATAAATTTGAGAATTTATACCTTGCTTCTTGGGAGCAATTTGCTGAAAAAATTGGGATAAAGAAAAGGCTATTATATAAAAACCTTTTACAAATGAGTGACCTTGTATTTGTAGAAGCGCAAAAATTAATAGAAGAGCTAAATTTACAAAAAGATACAGAATCTGAGATTTATGAAAAGATTTTAAGAGCAATTGAGAGACATTCTAAGGTTATAAGTGCCTTAATTACAAATAAAGAGCATTCTACTTAGAATGCTCTTTGTGTACGCTATTTCTTCTTCTTGACATTCACAAGCGACGTATCAATCATATCCTTGAGGTGTGCTGCGTAGTACTTTTCAATCATTTCAACACTTGTACGGCAGTTTTTGGCAACTTGATAAATATCAGCACCTTCCATAAGTCTAAAACAAATATAACTATGTCTCAAGCTATAAGCTGTTCGTGCTTTACCATGCCTATCAAATTTTAAATCTTGCTCTTTTAATATACCATTGAACATTTTCTTCGGATCATTAGGGAAGAGTAAATCGTTCGGTTTAGGTTTGTTTCGCTCTAGCATACGTTCAAAAGGAGTTACTGCGCCCGGCATGCTCTTGCAGTAACCGACGCCACGTTTACCGCGTACTTCGATTTCTAAAATCTTCTCATCTGAATATGGATCATCAACCACATTCACATCGCGGTATTCTAAGCGGCGTGCCTCATCAGGGCGCAAACCTGTGTTTGCCATGATGAGGATAAAATCATGCAACTGTTCTGCATGCCAACGATAATGTGTGTTCTTCGGATTCTTAGCATTCATCCTTGTTGCCTCGTATAACTGCTTATACTCGTTAGGTGTAAACCAAGGACGATGCTCAATCTTACTCTGGCGGCGATAGGGATCGGATAGGTCAGGTAAAAATGGAATCCAACCATGACGCAAAGCTGTTTTTAAAATCATACGCAATGTAACAACCTCATTATGAAGTGTATTGCGAGCAGGGGGCTTCCATTCCTTACCATCAGGCAAGTGATGAGGTTCAGTCATGCGATGCGTTCGATACTCTTGTACGGTACCTGCATTTATTAAATCGATACGCATATTGGCAAAATACGGTTCTAAATGGATACGGATGCGATCCATATGCCCACGCACCCATTTAGGGCTTCGGCTACCTACGGTAATTGTTTGATATTCCTCGGCGAACTTCTTCGCTGCTTCGGTGAATGATTTGGTTGTGCCAAGCACGCCATCTCGTTTTTGATTTTGTAAATCGATGAACCAGTCATTGGCCACGTCTTTAGCCTTTGCAAGACTGTCTTCTTGTGTGCTTTTACGCCACTCTTTTCCGTTAAGAGTGGTTGAACAGTACCACTTGTTACTGTTTGGTCGGCGATAGAGGGTTACGAGGCCTCCAAGGATCTTATGACGCTCCATAATATTTGCTCCACTTTTTAAGTGTCTGATTTATCTTAAAAAGCCCAATTTCACTATGTGTGCGAAACTGTGTGAAGACTGTGCGAGAGATTTTTGCCATAAAAATCATTATCTCAGTCATCAAAACTTTAAGAGATAAATCTTAAAACTTGTTATTAAACAAATATTTACTGGAAGGATAAATTTCAAGGGGATTTTGATAAAATGAGAGGCCCCGCGGGTTATGAGCCTGACGAGCTACCGAGCTGCTCCACCCCGCGTCATCAACTTG
>JAAZVW010000042.1 GCA_018623135.1 Pseudomonadota bacterium | reverse complement strand
GAAGAGCAGCTCTTAAAAGCGAATAAAAAGCAAAAAGCGGATGTAAGCCGTGTAAGCCAAGCGCAAAAAGATTTACTGATTAATTTGTTGCCAGACCGTGTGCTTAACCTGAAAAATCTGCAAGCTATGCTTACGAGGTTTTAACTGAATATAAATAAGTGAAATTAATGGCGGACAGTGAGGGATTCGAACCCTCGAAGCAGGTTTCCCCACTTACACCCTTAGCAGGGGCGCGCCTTCAGCCACTCAGCCAACTGTCCGTCTATTTATGTGCTACTGTTTTTGCATTTTTTAACACCTTTTGTCAAGCGATAATTACGAAAAACCGCTCAGAGTAAAAAAAAATAAAAAATCGTAAAAAAAGGTCTTGCACCCTTCAAAATAATATACTATAAACATCCTCATCCGATACAAAAGGATAGCCGTTGCCGGCATAGCTCAGCTGGTAGAGCAACTGATTTGTAATCAGTAGGTCGCGAGTTCGAATCTTGCTGCCGGCACCACGAATAAAGGGTTTCACAACATGTGAAACCCTTTATTTTTTCAAGTCACCTATTTAGAAATGTCTGCGAATTGCTCAAGAATTTCTTGCGTTTCCTTACTCATATGGCTAATGGTAATCGTCAACCCACTAAAACATACAAAGGCACCTTCTCCACCTAAAAATTCTGCAATTTTTTGAGCTCTTTCCGATGGTCCCGCCTCTTCCATACAATTATTCTCATCTAAAAAAACATCTCCACAGCTTTTTTAAACAATATTTACTTTTTTCATTGAGACAGCGGTTTGAATCATTGTTATTTTCAGATCACTAAAAGCCATTTTATCATCACGCTGATAGTAATATCACCCTCTTTATTCATAAAGCTAATAGAATCCAAGGCGGCATAGCGCACATCTATAATTGTATATTGATAGAGAAAATATTTTTTTAACATCTTAATTATTGTCATCACTACTTCAGTTTTGTTTATTGCATAATACATCAAGAGAATATCGTCGCATAAAAAAACGCCCTAAGGCGATTTTTTATTTATTTCCAGTCTGTTAAACTATATCTAGCTAAAATTTTAGCTAAATCGCCAGAAGATCTGAGCCTAGCCATGCCTTCATCAAAATCTTTCGCATAAGTTTTAGACACTTCTTTTGCACCACTAAACCCTAAATAAATTGGATCTGCTGGGGCAATTGGAGATAACACCTTTAAATCTTTATGCGCACCAATACTTTTAGCCAAATAATTTAAAACAGATTTATCATCGATAACAACATCAATACGTTTAGCTTTTAGCTTCTTCACATTAGCAACTGCGCCACTTTCAGAAGAAATATCCTGAACTTGATTTGAACCAACTTTTGACATGACATAGTCACCTATTGGGCTACCTGAAAAATCATAACCCTTCATAATGCCTATTGTTTTACCATCTAAATCACTAGGTACATTAACAGCACCCGCGAAGGCATTATGAACAAATAAAACATTTTCCATCATACCCGCTGGTTCCTTAGAAAATACACCCGAAGGCAATTCTTCTGGTGTTGCCCCTATAGCAGCATCTAACTTACCTTCTTCAACCAATTTAAGCGTGCGTGGCCAAGGTTCTTGCACATAATTAATTTTGTGCCCTAAAGGCTCGTATATTGCTTTTGCAATTTCTACGACATAACCTGGCTTATCGCTCGCAGGGTTACAGTTAAATGGGCACCAATCATCTGCCGAAATTGTAATAGTTGCAGAAAAAGCTAATGTCGCTTTCAAAGCTAATATGCAGCTCACAATAAATATTTTCTTATAATACATCCTGTTATCCTTTTATTAGTGTTATTTTTATCGTCTCATTGAAACTAAAAAAGTTCTATAATAAATATACGGTTACAACGAAAAACCTAACAAGTAACAGGTAATATTTTGGATAAATATGACATAATAAAAAAAGCAGACATATGTCTGCTTTTTTATTACTTCCAATCATCTAAACCATATCTAAGTAAAATAAGTTCTAATTCACCAGATTTACGTAATCTTTTAATCCCCTCATCAAAAATTTTTGCATATTTTTTTGATTTTGGATTATTAGGGCTAAAACCTAAATAAATGGGTAAATTACTGGAAAGCTGCGTCCCTTCTTTAAAATCTGAAATACGCGAGACCTGGAAAGATAAATATTTAAGAACAGTTCGTTCGTCAATAACCACATCTAATTCATTATTTTTAAGTATTTTTACAAGAGTTAATGCACCATCTTCAGATTCATACTCTCTAATCAAACCATTACCTACATGAGAAACAACATAATCACCTATAGGGTCCCCTGTAAAGTCATACCCCTTCATAATTCCTACACGTTTATCTTTTATTGCCTCAACAGAGTTTACAATAGTCACATCTTCTTTTCTCTGCAGAACAATATTATTAACATAACCTATTGTCTCTTTAGGGAAAACACCACTAGGAAGCTCATCGGGCTCAGAACCTATTGCTGCTGTATACACACCTTTGTTTACCTTATCTAAAGCCTCTGGCCAAGAAGCTTGCACATAGTCAATATGATATCCCAAAGGCTCATAAATAGCCTTTGCTATTTCTACTGCATAACCAGGTCGAGCACTATTTGGCGTACAATTATAGGGGCACCAATCATCCGCTGCTAGAATGATTTTTTCTCCAGCTACAGCAAAAGACCCGTTTAAAATAACCGCTGTACATAAAAATAGATTAAAAAATAGTCTTTTCATTTTATTGTAAATATCACCTGAACATTAAACATTAAACTGTTCATTATAGTAATTCAATAATGCAAATTATCCAATAAAAATCCACCCTTAAATATCATACTTTTCACATACGACTTTCTTAAGTGCGCCATATATCATTTTTATCTCTTGCAAGTGTTCTATTTTATTTGGCATGTCTTCATGAAATTCTGCATATGCGCATTTCTCATACAAACCAGTTGCACCAATATTACCTGAACTTCCCTTAAGCCTATGCGCCCACCTCACCCATGATTCACCATCATTCACCTCAGCAGAAGATTCCATCTTAGGTAAAACTTCTTCAAAGCTTTCAAAATAAGCCTGCCAAAGTTCTTTCTCATAATCTTCCTCACCACCCGAAAGATCTTGGATAAACGCCCAATCTATTTCTTGAATCTGTGTATCTAAGACTTCCTGCATATTCTGTGGCTCATCTCCTTTTGTTTGTGTTTCTAGTAAAAAGTGTTGTTCAAGTTTTTCTTGTAGATTTTTACGCCTTAAGGGTTTACTCAAATAATCATCCATCTGTGCTTTTAAGCATTTTTCCCTATCCCCAACCATTGCGTTTGCAGTTGTTGCAATAATAAGTGTGCGTTCTCTACCTTGTTCTAACTCACGTATTTTCATTGTTGCATCATAACCATTCATTACAGGCATTTGGCAATCCATAAGAATTAAATCAAACGAACGTTTTTTAATAAGTTCACAAGCTTCTTGGCCATTTTCAACCATCATAATTTCTTCAAAGCCTAAACGACTAATAAAATTATAAGCAACCTCTTGATTAAAATTATCATCTTCTGCAATCAGTACAGAGCTTTCCTCTGCCATTTTTAAAACCTTATTTGTTTGAGCCCCTCGACTTATCTGATGCGTTTCCACATCACAAATATTTGCTTGTTCTAAAGGTAAAATAATTCTAAATACACTACCGCTACCTAATTCAGAATCCACCAATATTGTTCCGCCCATTAAATCAATAAGCTGCTTACAAATAGAAAGCCCTAACCCTGTACCACCAAATTTACGCGTTGTACTCGCATCTGCCTGAGTAAACTTACTAAATAGCTGTGGCACATATTCTTCGGGTATACCTATACCTGTATCTTTTACCTCAATATAAATCTCACCCGAACCCACTACTTTTACCGTACAAGTAACTTGACCTTTTTCAGTAAACTTAACAGCATTAGAAAGTAAATTTTTCACCACTTGAGCAAGTCTATTGGGGTCCCCCCACACTTGATGCGGCACATCTTCATGTACATCAAGTATCAACAACACATCTTTTGCCTGAGCCGTTGGAATAAACATAGTGTATGTTTCATCTATAAGCTGTTTAATATTAAAAGGTGCTCTTTCTATTTCTAAAGCACCAGATTCTATTTTTGAAATATCTAAAATATCATTAAGAATAGAAAGCAAATTATCTGCCGCTCTTTTTACTTTAGAAGACAAATCTTTTTGATAGGTATTTAATGGCGTATCTGTAAGCATATCCATCATCCCCAAAACCGCATTCATTGGTGTTCTCAATTCATGAGACATATTGGCTAAAAATTCAGACTTAGCAATATTAGCAGCTTCTGCTTTTTCTTTTTCAGTCGTTAAATAAATTTCATTTTGCTCACGCTCATGCACATAGCCTAATTGGTGCCCAATAAGTGCCATCGTTTCCATAAAATCAGGATCAAATTCTTCTACTTTTTTTGTGGCATAAAATTCAAGAACACCAAACACATAACCTTGGTAAACTACAGGAACTGCAAAAGCAGAGACAATCCCGGCCTCCTTTGCAACTTCAGATCTTTGATATACAGAAAGCGCTGTTACATCAGCTATAAAGTCAGGGTGTGCATATTGAGCCACCTCCCCAATCCAACTACCAGAAAATTCAGGAGCAAAACTCTCTGTATATTCTTTAAAGGCAAGTTTAGCGTTTTCTTCCATAGCAATATCTGGTTCTATATACCAAATATTAAGAGACTTAAAACATTGTTGGTTATTATCTAGGTAATAAGCATGCCCTAACTGCCAGCCTAAATACATACCAACAGATTCCAAGGTTTGCAAAAGCGCATCTCTATAATTACTTGATTGGTTGGCAACCATACTAATATTTAGCAAAAACTCTGTAATATTATGCTGTTTACTTCTAGGCATTGCTGTTAAGTCTGTAACACTCATTGGCTAACCTTTCGATTTCATCTCTACATATTTAAGTACTTTTGTACGGCTAAATGGTTTAGCAATATAACCTGTTGCTCCCTTTGCTATAGCCTCTTGTACTGTTTTCATATCTTTTTTAGCAGTAAGCATCACCACAAAAGAATCACTATCGTACTTGTGTACTTTTTCCAGAATATCTAAGCCGTTAGATTGCTGTAGCCCAATATCCAAAAACATAATATCTGGATAGACAGAAGCATAAGCATTAATCGCCTCCTGCGCAGAAGAAGCCTGCACAAGCTGGTACCCTCTTAATAAACCGCTTAATAACTTTAGAATATAGCTATCATCATCAACAATCATAATCGTTGGCTTACTACGGGCCCCCCGCAACCTAATAGCAATCATCTGCTCTTCAAATTCAGAAAGTTTTTCAAGCGGTGTATAATCTAGTATTGCTGATTTTTTAGCGAGAATTTCCGCCTTAGCTTTAGCAAGCTGAATATGCTTTTCAGCAAACTCTTCTGCAAAAATTTCAACAGTCTGAGCAAAAACCAATTTATCTATACTAAAATCATAAAAATCAATATCAATTTCATCGGCAGAAAACACGCCTCTAACAGCCTGAGAAAGCGCATTATGCTCCTCCAAGGTTGTATGCTGAGTCAGCAAAATAAAAATATCATTACTAAACTGATAAAACTGCCCACTACGCTCACCGTAATACTTCATTACTGTATCAATAAGCATATGGCTTCTTAACTTATCACTTTTAGCTTCCGATTCTTTAAAGCAAATAATTGCCCCACGCCATTCTAAAGCGCTGTCTTCAAGCTTATTAAAAAAGCTGTTAAATGATTCAATAGGGTTATCTTTAATAATTCGCATGATAGCCTAATGTTTCTCTTGTTTTTATTGTCCTTATATAAATATAAGTATAAATGTATAATATAACGAGCCTTACTCATGCATTTTTTATCTACACATTCACCCATCCCTTTCCGTAAACCTAAACTGTTTGCTTGATTTTACATATATTCCATAGTATTTTTAGGGAAATAAAATAAGGTGAATATCATGCAAAATATACTACAAAAGTATCAGTCAGCTGTCCCACGTTATACAAGCTACCCAACTGCCGTGCAGTTTCAGCCACAAACAGATGACAGTCTTTTAAAGCATGAGTTAAGCCTTATCGATACAAGTAAACCTCTAAGCTTGTATATTCACATTCCATTTTGTCAGAGCCTTTGCTGGTACTGCGGCTGTAATACACATATTACAACCAAAGAGGAGCCTATCCTCAGCTACCTAGAAGCTCTACACAAAGAAATTGACATGTATAAAGAAATTATTGGCAAACCTGTCAAGATTTCTCATCTACATTTTGGTGGTGGCACCCCTACATACATTCCTGTAGAAGCCTTTGAAAAACTTATGGATAAAATTTATAGCTTTGCCACACCAACAGAACAAGCCGAACTGGCAATAGAAATTGACCCCCGCACCTTAAAACAAGAAATGGTAACGGCACTGGCTAAAAAGGGCATTAATCGCGTAAGCCTTGGCATACAAGATTTTGACCCCAAAGTGCAAGAAGCTATTCACCGTATTCAACCCTACGATCTGAATAAAAAAGTACTGGATTGGCTTAAAGATGCTGGCATCACAAATGTTAATTTTGATCTTATCTACGGGTTACCTGCGCAAGATCTTAATAGCATCCGCACAACAATAGAACAAACAGTAAAATTAAACCCAAGTCGTATTGCCCTATTTGGTTACGCCCACGTGCCTTGGATGATGCCGCACCAAAAAGTGCTCGAGCAGCATTATATGCCTAATACAGAAGAACGATTCGCCATGGCAGAACTTGCTAAAGAACTTTTGCTCAAAGCAGGTTACAAAGCCGTTGGCTTTGACCACTTTGCAAAAGAAGAAGACTCTCTTTACCAATCATTAACTTCTGGCAATTTACATCGTAACTTCCAAGGTTATACAACAGATAAAGCTAAGGTTATGTTAAGCCTAGGCGCATCTTCTATTGGCAGAACAGAACAAGCCTTTACACAGAATACAACATCAACAAAAGCCTATAAAGAAGCTTTAAATAATAACAAGCTTCCCGTTGCTAAATTCTTAAGCCTAAGTACAGAAGATATCCGTAGATCAGAACTTATAGAAGAACTTCTTTGTACATTTAAAGTGGATTTAAATAACTATCAAGATATAAAAAATATTTTCACAAACCCAGAGGTTATTACACAAATGCAAGCGGATAACCTCTGCCAATTAACAAATAATCAACTTTATATAACCGAACTCGGCAAACCTTTTGTACGCATTGCTGCTACAGCTTTTGATGCCTACTTTAAACCACAAGCAAACCGCCACGCAAAAGCAGTTTAACGAAAAAGGCAGTGCAAATATACACTGCCTTTTTATGTTTTAACCCTGTTGTTTTTCTTCTAACTCGGTCCAACGGGCATACAGCTCTTCTACTTTTAACTGTGCGGAAGAAAGCGCCTCACACCATGCCTGATAAGCTTGCCCATCTGCCATATCAGCAGGGCTTGCCTCTACCTCTTCAAGAGTTGTTTCTGCTTGTAAAATAGCCTCTTCCATCATATCAAACTCTCGCTGTTCTTTATACGAAAGCTTAACTTTTTTAGGTTTTGGTTTAGGCACTTCTTTTACTTTTGTAACCTGCTTAGGCGCTTCTAAAACTGTTTCAGCAGATTTCTTTTCCATATGTTTTTTCCATTGGTCGTAGTCTGCATAAAACTCTGCCCCACCTTGCCCATCAAAACCAATAAGCTGTGTAGAAATACGATCGAGCATTTCACGGTCATGCGTTACCAACACCACCGCACCAGGAAAGCTTTCCAAACTCTCTTCCAATACTTCTAAAGAAGGAATATCCAAATCATTCGTCGGCTCATCTAACAATAAAATATCAGCAGGCTGTTGCATCAGCTGACCAATTAACACCCTTGCCTGTTCACCACCAGAAAGTTTACAAATCGGCGTATCTAGCTGGTCACTTCTAAATTTAAGCATGCTTGCAAAACTAGCCACATGCACTAAACCACCCTTATAGTGTACAGAGTCGCCCCCATTTAGTGTTAAAGATTCTTTAAGAGTTGCTTTAGGGTTTAAAAGTTTACGATCCTGATGAAAACTTAAAATACGTATATCAGGTGCATAGGTCACCTTACCCTCATCAGCTTTAAGATCGCCTGCGATAATCTTCATAAGCGTAGACTTACCGCACCCATTATACCCCAACAAACCTAAGCGAGATTTAGGGCTTAACGTTAATTCTATTTTACTAAACAAGCTCTTTTCACCAAAAGATTTACTTACTTTATGAAGCACCGCTAAACGTTTGGTTTTTCTATCTGTTTGTTCAAATTCAAGGCGTACTTTTTTATTTATACTTTGACGACCTTTCATTTCTGAAACGGCATCTAAAAGTTGCCTTGCAGAGGTTTGACGTGCATTTTGCTTTGTACCCCTGCCTTGCACCCCTGCACGTAACCACTCTTGCTCATTACGAGCTTTATTTTTCATCGATTCATAACGCGCAGCCTCTTGTTCTAAAAAGGTTGTTCGACGCTCTAAAAACTCAGAATACGCAACATCTGAACTAAAAGAGGTATTCGGGAAAACATGGTTTATTTCTAGCGTGCGATTAATCGCAGAATCTAAAAATCTACGATCATGGGAAATCACCATAAAAGAAAAATGAGCCGATTTAAGGTAATTTTCTAACCACTCAATACCTTCTAAATCCATATGGTTAGTTGGCTCATCCAGAAGCATTAAATCTGGCTCTTTAGCAATTTGTCTTGCAATACTTAAACGCTTCTTCCAACCACCCGAAAGATCAGAAACTTTTTGAGATAAATCCTCAAAACCAATTTTAGATAACGCCACCGCCGCATGGGTTTGGCGTTCAATTTCTTCGTGGTAAGTTTCTCTAAGCGCTTCTTCTGCTGCTTCTAACACTGTGTGTTCTGGGTTAAAGGTTTCCACCTGCGGCACATAACATAAACGAAGCCCTTTACGTGTTGTAATATGCCCCTCATCTTGTTCCTCCAACCCTGCTAAAATTTTTAAAAAGGTGGATTTGCCAACTCCATTAGGCCCAATAACGCCAACGTGTTCACGCTCATGAATAAATAAAGATAAATCATCAAATAAAAGACGATCCCCTAAAAACTTTGTAATATTTTGCGCCGAAAGAAGCAGTTCTGCCATTTTAAACCTCTAATTCATTAGATTATTTCAGGGACAATCTAGCATAAACTTATATTTTTTGCTATGGTAGCCTTACGTCTTTTAAGCAAATAAAAACTTTAGGATATATTATGGAATCTCAAATCAATCCAATTACAGTAAACGGTACAGAAATTTCACCTGAAACAGTTATTGAAGAAGTTCAAAAACACCCAATGGCTCAAGTAAACCCTGCACAAGCGATGTCAGAAACAGCACGTGCTCTTGTTATCCGCCATTTATTGCTAGAACAAGCAGATAAAAAAGGCATTACAGAAGATAACGAAGCGGCAAAACAGCTACCAGAAAACGCCCAAGGATACGAAAAACTTATCCATGGCCTTCTAACATCTGAAGTTTCAGTTGCAGAACCAGATGATGCCATGTGCCTAGATTTTTATGAAAAAAACAAAGAAGCTCTTAAAAACCCCGAAATGGCAGAAGCTTCTCATATTCTATTTAAGTTAGAAGAAGGCACAGATAAAGCAGATCTTCAGCAAAAAGCAGAAGACCTTATTGCCCACCTTAAAGAAAATGCAGATGATTTTGCTGCTATGGCAGAAGAATACTCTGACTGCCCTTCTAAACAAAATGGCGGTAACCTGGGTCAGCTTACTCGCGGTCAAACAGTACCTGAATTTGAGCAAGCGATGTTCTCACTAGAAGCAGGGCAAATGACTGATGAACCAATCGAAAGTTCATTTGGCTATCATATTATCAAATTACATAATAAAGTTCCTGGTCAACTTTTACCATTTGAAGTCATGCAAGAGCAAATCGCTCAGTACATTAAAGTAAATACATGGCAAGAAGAAGTTGGTAAATACATTGAATCTCTTATTGTTGACGCCGACATTAACGGCATTAACATGATTCAAGAACAGCCAGAATCTCAAGCAAGCTAATTAAACTTAGCACAATTATAAGGGGCAGAAACGCCCCTTATTTTTTGCTTAAGATAAAAAAGATTGTTATGATAAAGCGAGATCACTAATACCTCTAAAATATACTAACAATAAGGCGCACAAAGTTTCACATGAAAATCCGTAATATTTTAATCTTTTTTGGTGGATTATTCTCTGTCGTAACTTTATTGGGTGCCGCCTACTTTGTTAACCTTGTTATTGAAGAAAAACGCAAAGCCGATTACCTTATCGCCGCTAATGAAATTTTAGACCGTGTTCATTTTATTAATTCATCCATGACACGCTTACATTTATCCGCCCTTTCTCTTGAAGGGCTTACCCCAGAAGAAGCAAAAGATACCAGAAACAAGTTAGATCAGCTCATTCATCTACTTAATGTAAAATTTAGTGATTTTGAAATTGGCCTTATCTCTTTCTTCCAAAAGTACCCCGAATCCAAAGCCCTCGAAAAAGCAATCGGAGACATTCGCACCTCATACCTACGTATCCGTAGCTTGTCTAAAGGTATTTTTGAAAGAGATCGCATCCCTCACGAAAAATGGAATGAAGCTTTTGATATTTTCTTCTATCATACGCTTAATATCTCTCAAGTTATGCTTACGCCAACAACTATTACAGAACAGGCTATTTACACAAACCTTGTTTCTAAGTCTGCCGCTGTACGTTTAATTCACTGGCTATCTAAAGAACAAACACTTCTTGTGCAACTCATTTCAGAGCAGCAAGAAATTAACGAAAGCCTTAAGAGTCAACTTGTCCTTACACGCGGGCTTGCTAATCGTGCTCTTAAACAGCTCGAATTTGCTACAAGCCTTAGCACAACCCCTGTACGTGTACGTATTGCAATGAGCGACCTTAAACAACAGCTTAATAAATTTGATGACGTCAGGCGTATGGTCTATAGCTCGGCCCTATTAGGTACAAGCCTACAAGTTTCTAATGCGCAATGGCTCAAAGAATCTGAAACAATGCTTTATTCTGTACGTGTTGTTGCCCGTGAAATTTATGAGCCTATGCAACAAAAGCTAGATAGCCACCAAACCCAAGCACAGTCTTTACAATTAACAGCTGTTTCTCTTACTCTTGTTGTTGTTCTTATCCTCGGTTTTATTGGCTATTATGTTTATAAACGCGTTTTAAGCCCTATTAACCTGATTACACAAAGCATGCGACAAGTCGCATCTGGTGAATCAAATGTCACACTACCGGAAAATAAAAACAACGATGAAATTGGTAAAATGCTTGCGGCGCTTCGTGTGTTCCAACAAAACGCCATCAGCCTTAAAGAAGTAGCAGAAGCCTTAAGAGCGCGAGAAGTCGAATTACGCGTTGCACGTGAACGTGCAGAAAGTGCAAGCCAAGCGAAGTCAGATTTCCTTGCAAATATGTCCCACGAAATTCGTACCCCAATGAACGGCATCATGGGCATGAGTAACTTCCTTCTCGAAACTGAGCTTTCTAAAGAACAGAAGGATTATGCACACCTTATTAAAAACTCAGCAGAATCTCTCCTTTCTGTTATTAACGATATTTTAGACTTTTCTAAAATTGAAGCTGGTAAGTTAAACCTAGAACATATTCCTTTCTCACTTATTTCGGTTATAGAAGATACCATTCAGTTCTTCCTGCTCGCCGCCGAACAAAAAGGGATCCAACTTGTTATTGAAGCTGATGAAAGCATACCTTTTGAACTCCTTGGTGACCCTGGTCGCTTAAGGCAAATTCTTAATAACCTTGTAAGTAACGCTCTTAAATTTACAGAAAAAGGTAGCATCACCATTAAAACTAATGCAGTGTTAATTGATGATGATCAAACAGCTCGTATTAACGTAGAAGTTATTGATACAGGTATCGGTATTCCACGCACCAAACAAGAACAAATTTTTGATAAATTCTCCCAAGCAGATGACTCAACAACACGTAACTATGGAGGTACAGGCTTAGGTCTCTCTATTTGTTCTCAACTTGTTAGCATGATGCAAGGGCAAATTTGGCTTAAGAGCGAAGAAGGCCAAGGCTCTACATTCGGGTTCTATGCTATATTCCCTATACAAAAACTCTATGGTGATGACATTGAAACCATAGCCAAAAACAAACAAGAAAGCGAACAAAGCACCATCACTTTACAAGGGACACGTATTTTACTGGTTGAAGATAATATGATTAACCAAAAGGTTGCCTCTCATTTACTTGGACAATTCGG
>JAAZVW010000068.1 GCA_018623135.1 Pseudomonadota bacterium | reverse complement strand
GCAATTGGACCATGCTTAAGCTCACCAGCGGCATAGCCTTCAGCATGAATATATGAAATTTCTTTTAGCTTTAACGCACCTTCTAATGCAAGCGGGTACATAATGCCACGACCGATAAATAAAGCAGAGTTAGAATCTTTAATTTCTTCGGCAATATCTTCAATTTCAACATGATGATCTAAAATAGTTTGCATAGATTCAGGCGTGCTTTTAAGAGCTTCAATATAACCTAAAGCCTGTTCGGCAGTTAGTTTATCTGTTTTTAAAGCAAAGTCTATCGCCATAAGGGCAAATAAAGTTAATTGCGTTGTAAAAGCTTTTGTGGAGGCAACACCAATTTCTGTGCCTGCCTTTGTGTAAAGCTTAATATCAGATGCGCGGTCGATACTACTTTCTGCAACATTTACCATAGAAACAATGGTTTGCTTTTGCTCTTTGGCATATTCAAGCGCAGCATAAGTATCTGCCGTTTCACCACTTTGTGAAATAAATAAAGAAAGGCCATTTTCTAAAAGCGGTGGATTTCTGTAACGAAACTCAGAAGCAATATCCACCTGCACAGGCATTTTAGCTAAAGATTCAATCCAATATTTAGCCACTAAACCTGCATGGTAAGAGGTACCACAAGCAATAATATTAAGCGTAGGTGCTGCGGTTAAAAGCTCTGTTGTAAATGGTAATTCTGGTAGACCCGTTTCTGGGTTTAGGTAAGCGTCTAAGGTTTGGTTAACCACAGCAGGCTGTTCGTAAATTTCTTTTAGCATAAAGCTTGGAAAGCCATTTTTTTCAGCAAGTACGCTTTCTGTTTTTACTTCTTTAATATCACGAGAAATCTCTACACCTTCTTTGTTAAAAATTTGCACAGAAGTTGGTGTAAGCACAGCCATGTC
Organism: Pseudomonadota bacterium; assembly: GCA_018623135.1. GTDB lineage: Bacteria > Pseudomonadota > Alphaproteobacteria > UBA1280 > JAAZVW01 > JAAZVW01. The sequence continues at coordinate 2,530 of JAAZVW010000068.1, read as the reverse complement.
ATCATTTTCTAGATAAATAACTTTATTCGTGAAGGATGCAAGGGCAATAGCATCCGAACCAATATAATTGGTATTTTCGCCTAAACCAATTACAAGTGGGCTACCACGACGTGCGGCAATCAGCATATTTTCATTGCCTTCAAAAACGGCGGCAATAGCAAAAGCACCAGTGACTTGTTTAAGCGTTTCTTTTACGGCATCAATTTCAGATGAGCCTTGCTCAATGTAGTTGTTAATAAGGGCAGGGAGCACCTCTGTATCGGTTTCCGATTCAAAATGAACCCCTTTGTTCTGTAGTAACGTACGTACTTCTTGGTGGTTTTCAATAATACCATTATGTACAACTGCGCATTTACCAACACGGTGTGGATGAGCATTAGCAACAGATGCAGAGCCGTGTGTCGCCCAACGTGTATGACCAATAGCAATTTTAGAGCTATCAATAAGCGGTGCATTGGCAATAAGGTCTTGCAGTTCAGAAAGTTTACCTTCTGCACGGCGTAGCTCTATGCGTCCTTGGTTCATAGAAGCGATACCTGCAGAATCATAACCACGATATTCTAGGCGTTTTAAGCCTTCTAGTACTTTTTCAGATGTTTGTTCTGAACCTATAATTCCTACAATCCCACACATATTCTTAGGCCTCTTTTACTGTTTTTGCTGGTTGAATTTTGTTTGTTTGGCGTGCTCTACCAAAGGCTAAACTTTGCGCAGGTACATCTTCTGTAAGCGCGGAACCTGCGGCTGTTGTTGCACCTTCTTTAATGCAAATAGGGGCAACAAGCGCGTTGTTAGAGCCAATAAATACGTTATCTTCTATAATGGTTTGGTGTTTATTTACGCCATCATAATTGCAAGTAATTGTGCCACCACCAATATTTGTTTTGGCACCAATTGTGGCATCGCCTAAGTAGCTTAAATGGGCAACCGATGCGCCTTGGGCAAGTGTCGCTTTTTTGGTTTCTACAAAAGAACCTACTTTTGTGTTTTCGGCAAAATCACTACCTGGGCGTACACGAGCAAATGGCCCTACCGTTGCACCAGTGGCTATTTTTGCCCCTTCTACATGGCTAAAAGCTTTAACCATTGCTTGGTTGGCAATGTTGCTGTCTGTAAAATAACTATCGCCTTCTATATAGGCGTTTTCACCAATGCTTACACCTGCATTAAAGTGGATATTAGCCCCTAGGTAAGTGCCAGCCCCCACCTTTGTGTCGTAGGCAAAATAAACAGATTCAGGTGCTTTCATGCGTACACCACTTAAGAGCATCATCTCTCGTTTGCGCATTTGGTAAATACGTTCATTTTCGGCAAGTTGTAAGGGTGTGTTTACACCTAAGTAAGGCTTAGGGTCATCAACTGTATAACTGCCAACTTTTAATCCCTTTTCAATCGCAAGGCCTATAATATCTGTAATATAATATTCTCCAGCCGCGTTGTTGTTACCAGTTTGCTTAATAAGATCGAATAAATAATCAGAAGAAACAATATAAATACCAACATTTGCCTCTTTAACTAAGGCTTGTTCGGCAGAGCAATCTTTTTGCTCAACATTTTTTGTAATATTGCCTTCCGCATCACGGATGATACGCCCTAAACCTGTTGGGTCTTCTGCAATGGCAGAAGTAAGAGTAAGGCTGTTGTTTTGCGTTTTGTGTTCTGTGTAAATTTTTTGCAATAAGTCCGCTGTAATAAGCGGTACATCACCATTTAAAATAAGAACATCGCCAGTAAAATTTTTAAGTGCTTCTTCTGCCATCAAAGCGGCATGACCAGTACCTAATTGTTCTTTTTGTTCTGCAAATAAGCAAGTTGGATATTCTGCCTTTATGCAATTAGAAACTTCTTGAGCTTTGTGCCCTACAATTGCCACCATTTTTTCTGGGTTTAAGGTGGCTGTTGCGTCCATAAGATGCATCACCATAGGGCGTTGTGCTACTTGGTGTAATACTTTTGGTAGATCCGTTTTCATACGGCTACCTTTACCCGCGCTTAAAATAATTGTAGCTAAAGCAGAGTGAGACATAAAAAAATCCTATTATAATTGTATATTCTGTTGTTATCTGTCCTTTAGGTATGACATTTTAACACAGTGGATAATAGGTGAAAGTTTTTTGTGCACTTAAAAAATAAAAAGATACCCACAGGCGATAACCTGAAAGGTAAAAAACAGCCACATTGTTAAAATATAGCTTTGCTTTTGTGTTTTATGACGGAATATTTTTCTACCAAAGAAAATAGCAGGGAATGCGCCAAACAAACCTAAAAGATGGAAAGTCATTTCGGCAGTACGCTCTTTTTTATGCTGTGCTGCCCATTTATCCTGCCCAAAGGCTACAAATGTTACTAAATTAAGTGCAATAAAATAAAGGGCAATTAACGGCAGAGGTATGTAAAGAGAAAGAATCGCCAAAAGAGCCAAGCCTAAGGCCATAAGAGCCATAAATTGAAATAAAATAGTTTTGTTACGTGCAGTCACTAAGGCTTAACCTATTTAAATGAATAGTCTATTAAGTAATTTGAGCCTAGT
>JAAZVW010000012.1 GCA_018623135.1 Pseudomonadota bacterium | reverse complement strand
CTTGGGCGCATATCACCATGTGGGCTTCTGTAATTACTGCCATCACTTACAACCACCTCAGCAGGCTCAATACGGTGCGACATCATCACACCAGGCCTGCGCACCTCAATAATTGTTCCCTCTGGCAAATCAGAAACACGTGACTCAACAACCTTATGTAAATCAAGCACCGCTCTGCCTGGGTAATAATCCTCTAAATCAAAATCAGCAGAAACTTTATTATAGCCATTGCATGCCTCAAAAGTCGGGATAAGAGTCACACCCTTTTCAAACATATCCTCAAGCGCATCCTCGCCTAACGCCTCAATAAAAGCCTCATAGCCTTTATCCTTAGCCAGATGCCACTTTTCATAAAAAGTTTTAGCTTCTTGTTCTGACAATCTTTCCGGCATCGGCTTGGCATACAGCATTTGCGTTTGGGGTATTTTCCAGCCATCAATATAAAAAGTATCTAAACGCATTTTATAAGGATATGCTTGCGGCTTCGCATAATAAGAAATCATATAATCCTCATCACCATCTACCGACCTTAAAAGCGTTTTATGAGACATATCGCAATTTCTAAAACTGGTAAAGAACACATTATCAAAGCATTCTACAGAACCTACTTTCGCCATATCCACAGGCTTAACCCCTGCAGGAAAACTTACAGATTCAGGCAACACCCACTCATTATTAAAATTGCAACGTTCATACCCCATAGGTAAATAAACCATACGACCTGCCAAATCTCTTACATAAAGCGGCAAGGTTACGGCAGGATATTCAAAATCTAAGCCATTACCATAATGATTATCTGTTGCAACATGGTGCCCAAACACATCGCCACTTGGCGCAATTTGCATATCATCAGAAAAGTTGGCCTGAGCAACATCATCAAAAGCTGGCCACAGCCTTGCAAAGTCTTTAACAGAAGAATGTAATGGGTTCGCACCTTCATTAATACGCCAATGCATGCCAAAGGCCTTTAAACGAAGATCAGGAAGGCCCCCTTCCTGATCTTTCCACGATGTTTTTATACGCATATTCAAACCTTTATTATTTCTATATTATTAAATGGTTTTCATATTCAATAGTTAAGTTAAGGCTCCGCTGTTCACCTAAGCTTTACCTTTATTTTTCTTACGCCTGTTTTTGCCAGGAGATTTCTTCTTAGCAGCAACACTTGGCTGTTTCAAGAAGATAGAAGCCTTAGAGCCATTCATCTGAATATCTTTAGAATCAAACAGCTCTTCTGTTTGCATATTCAAAGCTTTCGCTACATCTTTAAAGACCTGACTCGGCATCTCTTGTGTCACAGAGCCATTAGAGTTCTGAATAGCTTTTTCAGTAACTTTATGCTCCTGAACTGCTTTATCCAAAGCAACAATTGCTTTTTCTTTTTGCTTATCATTCAGTTTATCATTTCTGTGGATATTACCAACAACTTTATCAGCCGCCGTACCTAGATCAAACGCACGACCTGTTGCAGGGTCTGTCCCTTTAAAACCACTACCAAATTCACCAGCATTTTTAACAACAGCCTGCGCATCGCTTGAAATCTGAAGCTTTTGGTTACGATGTTCAGCAAACTGCGCATCACGACGCAACTCACGTTCTTTTTGCCTTACATCACTTCCGTCAACCATTTTTCTCGATTCAATAGCAGACATGCGTCCTTTGTTAAAGTTATTTTGCAATCCTTTAACTGGGTTCAAACTACCATCTTTAATGTTTTGCTGCATTTTACCCAAACCTTGCACGCCACCTTTTAACGCACCAGGCACAGCCATGCCTGCTTTGGTAACACCTGTTATAGCGGTTGCCGCAACAATACCACCAGCAAGGGCTTCTTTATGGTCAATCGTTGCACCACTATCGGCCTTACCAGAGATTTGTTTAACCAAAGCACCTGCATCACCTAAGCTAAAGAGCATAAATGCTGTTAAAATAAATACCATTGTCATCACAGAACCGACAACAATGTCATATACAGCAGCAAAGCCCGCATTACCTTCGGCCGCACCAAATAAGGTATCCATACCATCAAACACCACTTGCACAATCACATACATAATTTGTACAGATTGCAAATACACAATGGTGATAATTGGCATTAAGAAGATCGAAAGTCCCCAAGCCGGCGCAATAAGCCCCATCATATAAATAAATGGCGTAATCATAATTACAGCTACAGTTAACCAAGCAACGAGCTGCGGCATAAGTTGCGCAAAAGAACCTGTCGCAAAACCATTAAACGCATTGTAAATTTGCTGTGGTAAACCTGTTTCAAACAGCTCACTACCAATTTTGGCACCTATTTGCCTCACTCGACTAGAAATGCCATCATCCATATATACATTTTCACCCTCAGCAGCGCGTTGATCTAACGCCATACGCTGAATCTGCGTCTGGTTCATACTTGTGTTAATGACAAAATCAGAAAGCGCATCCATATTACAATCCGCAGATTCTTGTGCTAAAGCAAAAGCACCGCCAGTATTACCTAGCTGTAAAATATCATGGAACATCAAGCCAGAACCACCAACAAGTGCAGTAGAAGCCTTTACAGTACCCCATTTAATGGCCGAACCAACAGCACCACCACCTGCAACAAAAGTTGCTGCCGAACCTAAGTTAGAAAGCTCCAAACAACCAGGCATCTCTTCAGCAATAAAGTTTAACGCTTTATTTGTTGTTAAAATCTGCTCAGGGTCCAACGCCGTTGCCAAGGCGCCATATAAGGCAACTTGGTATCTAATAGCATTACTTTGCAATTCATACACATATTCATGATAATCCGCACAGGTACGGCCTTCAACGCCAGAAACAGTACTATAACTAGATGTTATACTTTGCAATGTACTATAAGCATTACCGCCACCTGCACCAGCAGGGTCATTAGGATCCGCATCCATACGATAAGGTACATAATCTGCAGAACCAAAATTAACCCTATTATCCACATTCACTTTTACGGTGCTTAGCATTTTCAATAAGCCTTCAGCAGCATCCGCACCTAAACTATCACCCATATACTTATTAAAAGCTTGCAATCTCATGGAAAAGGCAGATTCAAATCCCTCTTCATCTTCAGGCGCCGTTGTCGGAGAAGAACTCCACCAGCTCGAACCCGCTTCATAGAAAACCGTTCTCAAAAATGGTGAATGATACAAAAATGACTCAAAATCATCTCTACTATTAAGCGCATAAGCCCCTGGGTCTGACAACAAGCCAAAAAGATTATTAATAGAAGGTTCATCGCTCATCAAAGAGCCAACAAAAGGACCTGCAACCGCATTAATACGGTCTATATTAATCTCTAATGGTAAATCATCAGGATCTGTAACAGATATAACAGGAGGGCGAATACCATAAGTACGCATACGACGCACCAAATCATCGTCCTTAGAACGAATCAAACGATCATACATTTGCTGAGCCATCAGCACATCTTCTACAGACAAATTATAATTTGTCATTGCTTGATATTCATCTTTATGAAGTTTTTTAGCAGAATTAGGAGATAAAAAAGCGATTTCTCCTGAATTTTCAAACTTATTACAAGCGGCAGAAAAAATTAAAGACTCTAAATAAGGGCGCTGGTCATGCAGCTGGAATGTCTTCATAGCACGAATCGCCGCACCTTGAGCACCAATAATCTTGTTCATTCGACCATCTAATAAAGAGTCTGTCACCACAGTCCTTGCTCGCACCAAAGCATCAATAATCACAAGCTGTGGTGTATAAGCATTAATAGAAGATAAAGGTGTGCTCACATCTTTCAATCGCCTATTAATAGAAGTAATACCCGTTGGCACATAGGCAATAACATCACCAGAAGAATCTTCCATGTATTCCCTTAAACCTCCAACATATACCTTATCTTCTGGATTCTTCGCCCCAGAAAGATTAGAGGACATACCCCCACCACCTTGCACGCATTTATTAACAACTTTACCAGAAGCATCCACATGCACACCCGGAGATGTCCCTTCAGGAATAGCCGCACAAGATAAATAACTGTTACCTAACCCACCCGAGCTAAGATCAAATGTCGTAAAAAACAGCGGGTCAGCTAATTTACCAGATTGGAAGATCAATAAAAACAGAAGCCACGGCGCAAGAATTGTCGCCTTCCACATATTCGGATTTAAAAATAAGTAAGCGCAGCCGATAAGACCAAAGATATATATAAAATTCTGCAAATCACCGGTTGAAAGGTGCTCAAACAAAATAGACTGTTTCGTAAAGCCAGCAAGAACCGCAAACTGGTGCTGTTGCTCGTAGCCTAATACATAATCATTTAAATTTGCCATATCTTTACCCCTTTAAAGCAAAAAGTTTGTTTACCATTTCTATTGGCTAGAAATCAGCGCACGCGCCCTTGCTTTAGCCGCTTCTCTCATTAATTCTTTTTCTTCATATTCTCTAATTACTTTACGTACATGTTCCGTAATATCAGAGAAACTTTCCGCATATGTTAAATTTTTACGTGCAATACGCTCACGTTCCAAATCTGCTTGGTAAGCAACTTTTTGCTCCCTCATGTTACTAATAACCGCAGGAGCCACTTTTTCATCACTTACTTCAGATGACGCATTTGAACGTGCAATAATTGTATCTAAACGCAATTTCAAGCGTTCTAAAATACTTTCAGCAACCAAACTAGAAGCCACCACACTAATATCACGACTCACTTTAAGCACCTGATTCATTGGTAGTTTATCCATCAACTCAAACCAGAATTTTTGGTTAAAGTTTAAATACACCATGCAAATCGCCGCCTGCTTCGTTACCTTAGAAAAATCAGCATTTGTTACAGAAGCCGAGCTCGACGAAGTTGTTGAATCAGGATCTGGAACTAGTTTTTCTAACATATCTTCAACAGGTGTCGCCACATTACGTGGGCAAAAGTCAGAAACTTTGCCTAATGAATTACCATTCATATCCGTAAGTTCTTGTCGTGCAATAACCTCATCCACATCCGATTTCAAACCTGCCTCATCTGCATTGTAGTATTTACTCATTTCATCACTCACAAGCGTTAAAATGCTCGCCGTATAAGCAGATACACCCGACATCGCCCCAAAACGAATTACATTAGGCTCAAACACACGACCATGCTTACTTACACCACCTTCTGTACTTACATTAGCCTTAACATTAGCTACAAACTTCAACCATGGACAAGACTCCACAGGGTCTTTATACGTACAAGAGTTCGCCTGAACACCATTATACGGGCAAGATGACGGCGTTTGATGACAGTTGTTACACTTCACCTGTTGCGGATCATCAGAAAAACAAAGCTGAGTATGCAAATCTGTCGCATAGTTAAACTTGTAATAATAATTATCTGCATACTGAGAATAAATTTTAGGGTCCTTACAATCTTTCGGATAAACGAGCGTTTTATCAATACCAGAACCTTTAGTGCTGTACGAACCAAATTGAACAGAGCTTGGTTTTTTAGAAGCCGCTAATGTACCGTCAATATGCTTTTCACAATAAGCAATCGCTTCTTCTTTAAGCATCGTATCTGTTTCATTACGTGCTGCTTCCATAATTTCACGGGCATTACAGCTGTTTTTAGCCATGGCCATACGAGCATTAGCTGTCGCTTTAATACCATCCATCATTGCAGAAATCGCAGGAGAACTGAAAAGCATTGTTAACGCTTCTTTTGCCAACGCCGTTTCAGCATAAGTACGGAACTCTTTTAGCATTGTTTTACCATCAAAGTTACCAATACCATTAAGCTCAGCCTGGATCAGATTTTTAATATCATCAGGGCTACAGCCATCACCTAAATTATTGGCAGAAAACCCAGCATTCGCTCGGAAGCTACCAATTTCAATTTCTTCATCTGCTGTTAATTGACTACGAATATTATTAATCGCTTGGTTTTGGCGCCTAACAGGACCTGCTTCAACCCCTGCAACATCCTCATCAAACATATGGTATGTTAAAATAACTGATTTTTCCGCAACTGGGATATTATCTTGTTCTTCATAACTTAACTTACAGTCGTTATTGGTGTCATAAATTTTCACCACATCCGACATTTGGCAAACCTCAGCCGCATCTTCAGCAAACACAACATTAGGCACAGCCACAAAAGCAGCTAATAGAAATAATTTATAGAAAGTATGAAACATCTTTTCACTCATCTTTTGCCCCTTAGCGCTACCGCTCAACTTAAAAATTAGTCAATACCCTAGTATAGTATTATGAATATAGGCAAAAGCCTAGCAACTTTCAACTCCTGACAGGGGTTAAACACGCTTACCAGAACGCCTAACAACTTCAACACGTAATTTATTTAAATTCTCTTCCGTGCTTTCAATTAAATCCTGAAGTTCGTTAATCTGGCTTCTACGCATATCTAATTTCAATACATCTTTGTTCGCTTGTTTTACAGCCTGATTCGCACCAGATAAACGCTCCGTAATTGCATAAAATGCACGCAATTGCTTAAGCTCTGTTTCAATAACTTTTTCGTTCGTGCCAATAGAAGCAAGCTCCGCCGCCTCAAGTTGACGCTTTGTATCATCAAGCTCTGTACGTACATCTTGCAATTCTGTATTTTGTCTATTAATCACAGATTCACGCTGCGCTGCCCAAACTTCTGCATCTTTTAAGGCAATTTCATGTGTACGCAATTGTTTTTCAAGAAGAGCTAAACGTTTATTCGCCTGCGCCGAAGAAGGCTTGGCATCTTTTTCGTTTTCTGTCTGCGGTGCTTCCTGATACGCCTGATCAGGGAACTCTTGCGCCTCAAAAGCTTCCAAGCGGTTTTCACTTGCTGCTAAATATACCTTATTAAAACGACTTCCCTTAGACCAAGCAATCCCATGACGACGTATAAAATCAGCCAAAGCATCTTGTATTTCATTCGGTAAATCTGTGCAAGAACTTGCATTTGTAATCTGAATCAAACCATCTTCAAAGAGCGCACGCATTTTTGGTGCCGCCTTATCGCGTACTTTAGCATACACAAGCACATTTGTTCGGCTTACATCTATTAAATCAGAAATTTTCTGCTGGCTCAAACCAAGCGCATTTAAGCCTTTAATGTAATGGTACAGCGCAATTTTATCCACATTATGTAAACGATAATTCAACAAAATACGCATAAGTTTCTTATCATATTCGTCTTTAAAATCACGAATAATACATAGGTACTCAGTTTTACCCTTGGCTTTAGCCGCTTTAATACGCCTTACACCATCAATTACATAGCCTTGCGCATCAACAACCGCAGGGAACAAGGCCGAATCAGGGTCAAAAGACTCCACAAATTCCTCAAAAGATTCCTTATCTTCGCCATCCCTAAAATCAATCACAAGCTCTTTTAAGCGGTCAATAGATTGCATACCAACAGAAACAAGCGGAAAGGCCTCATTTTCTTCTTTCGTAAACACCTCTTCATAGGCAGGCGGCACAATAGGCTCTTGTACTTTTTTCTTAGGTGTTTTAGCTTTTTCAATCGTTTCTGTTTTGGCTTTAGGTTTTTCAAAATCAATTGTTGCAAAATCTTTTTTGAAAATGGCTAAAATATCTTTTTGGTTTTCCTCATCAACATCAACTAAAGATTCACCAACTAAACGCTTAATACGCTTATCGTTAAACTTAAGTTTTTTAAAGTCATAGGCAACAGCTTCTCTATCACCATCAATAATACGTTGCACATAAAACGCATCCATCAACTCATTCATCACTTGCGATGCACGAGAATCTGTCACACCAAAATGGTAAGCAATTTCTTGGAAGTTATAAATACCGCCCACTTTTACATGCATAAGCATGGCTTGCTTTTTCTCATCTTTTTCTTTAGAAATCAGTTCTGTCAACTTACGGTCAAAAAAGGTATCTCGCCCAATTCTAAAACCAACATCCTGCTGTTCTTTAGCTTCTGATACTTCACCTAAAAGGTGCTCTCTCATCACGGTATCTTGGTCTATATGCTGTACAAGCAGGGGTGGATTTTCTCTAAAAGAAGTTTTTTCTTCAGCAGACATGCCATCTGTAATGGCTTGCCTTGCCTTATATTCTGGGTCTGTATTTCTAAGCTCCATCGCTCTACCTTCAATACGCGAACCAAAGAAGGTATTAAATTTTACAGAAACCTGAGACCCATCATTTTTTTCATAAACAGGTTGGTAATCCCTTAAACAGGTCAACACAACTTCAAAAGCTTCCTGAAACAGCTCTTCAGGGTCTAAACGGAACTGCCAAGCAATATTTGTAATCACCTTACGGCGTTCATCCATATAGCTTACAACGTCCTGCTTGGCCATTTGATAGCCTTTATCTTTCGCTCTTAGCTTATCTAACTCTTTTTCTGTAACTGTTTTGTTAGAATCTGTTGCTGTTGTCAAAGCATCACCCTTTTGTTGACATATAATTACAGAAAACACTATACACTGTCAGAAAATAAATTAAAAGATCAGACAGCATTCCACTTCTGGTGGTTGTGATGCGTAAGACACGCTTTTGAAACCTGTAAAAACAGCCGCTTTTAAATAAGCTCTTCGATCTCTTTAAGATAAGGGCTTGCCTCACCTGCATGACATAAAACAAGCTTTTTCTTTGCCCTTGTCATCGCAGAATAAAACAGCCTACGTTCGGATTCGATATTTTCACCCAAAACTTTATAAGGGTAAGGATAAATACCTCTTTTTAGGTATGGCATGATCACATGATCAAATTCAAGATTTCTAATCTCACGCGCCGAAGCTAACACCACCTGCGCCAACGGATTTGGCTCAACCGAATTTTTCAGCATTTTGAGACTCTGTGAGACTTTACCTTTAATATGCAATAACTGGTCTAAGGCATGCAATGCGTCTAATTTGTCATCATCATCCATCTGTTCTAGCAAGTCATAGGCACAAGCCTTAAAAACAGACTTCACGCCCACTTTTTCCATCGCCATATAATAAGTTAAGAATTGATGCTGAATTACATCAAAAGATTCAGCCTGGTTTTCAGGTAGCACCTCTTGTGCATTAAACCCACCCGAAACAAGCCAGTTATGCGCATTAAGGCCAGATACAAATAAATTATCTAAAACGCCACTCGGCACACCAAACTGCATAAGCACATTTTTAAGCTGAGCATTATTCGCCTGATTCAACAAAACCTCTAACAAATCAAACATCGCAAGTGCAGCAGGCATTTCCCATAAAGATCTTCCCAAAAAGCCAATACGTCCATGACAACTTTCACGCAACAATCTTTCAAGTTTACGGCCTTGCAAATCATGCCTTACAATAACACCGATACGCTCTTTCGGGAATTTACGCAAAAATTCTTCCACACGCTCTAACACAAAAGCTTCTTCAATATTCTCATCAGCAAAATGCTGAAGCTCAACTTCTGTTTTTAATTTATCAGAAATATGTACTGGCTTTTCTATACGATTTTGCACACTCATTAAAAGCGGATCTGAAAGACGCTCAAGTTTAAGCCCATAACGAAATTGCTGCGCAAACATAATTTGTTTAAACTCATAATTATCCGCTAGTTTTTGTAGCGCCTCAGCACCTATGGCACCATCTTGCCCATAAACGCACAGATCATCATCACCCAAAGCAAAAACCTTAACCCCTGCTTGATGATGATCTACAAACCATAAAAGCTGAATTTGCGTTGCATCTTGTACATTATCAACAAATAAGTACTTCACATCCACAGGCTGTAAGACATCATTACGCATACCAATAATATGCTTACGCACCACATCATGGCGATCCATAATATGGTTCTGATCCAAAATAGCCTTATAGCTTAAAAATAAGTTATAGTATGCCTCTTTACCCTGAGGCTTTTGACCGCGCCCTTTAAACTGGCGCATAATATGCTCCGCCTCTTGCACTGTACCTTTAAAGCCAACATCGTTCATAGCCTGACGAAGATAGCGCCTGACTAAAGAATGTTCAGCAAGCATAGGGGATTCGTTTTGCACACGCTCTAATGCATTCATAGAAAAATCACGCAATGTGCCAAGTTTCAAATCCTCAACAACATCACCAAGACGATTACGAATGAGTGTTTTAAGTACAGATAAGCTACGCAAAGAAAAGGCAAGCACTGCAATTTCCGAAGGTTTAACCCCCGCATGCAGTAATGCCTCTATTTTTGAAATCATCGCATAGGTTTTACCTGTTCCAGGTTTACCTATAACAACAGTAGATTGATCAGAAGATAAAAATTCCGATTGCTGTTCTGTTAACATTTAGCCTCTCATACCGTGCACAAGTTGATACATATCGTACACAGTACGCACATATCGCTTCGCATGCAAGCCTGTTCCGCTATGATAACGCCCGACACTACCCCACCAATCGCGGCTTTTACGATGTTGCATGAGGTAAGTTACAGCATAATTTACGTTTGTATATGGGTCAAAAGCATCATCTAAGCTCGCAAAAGCATCACCATGATATTTTAAATTCACCTGCATTACACCCACATCTATGTTTGTAATACCTAGGTCTTTCATCTGTTGCACAAAAGAAACAGCTTTTTCTTTTGTTTCAAATTTTTTAGATATACCTGCAGCACGGATCATAATCTCCCCATCAAAATTACGAATCATATTCAGTGCTGCCCTACGTGTTAAACCATACTTACGCTCGCCATCTAACCTTAGGTCAAAACGATCAAAACCAGATTCTGCCAAATAATTTAATTCATCACGCGCTTCAATTTTATTGGTATAAGTTTCAAAAACAGTTTTGTTCACATTTACCGCATAAGGCCAAGGCATAAATTTACCACCAAACTTATGGCCTGATTCTACCAAACCCATAGCTTGCAGTAAACCTGTTGGGATAGAATCACGGTATTCGATACGATTCATCACATCCCATGTTTGTCTCGCAACATTTTCATCAAAAGCCTGTCCAGCGAAAGCCTGCTGCACCGACATGAAAAATGTAAATAAAGCTAAGTGTAGTCTTTTCATAAAATAAACCCTTTGTGGCCTTTTTAAATTACCTGTAAAGCTTATGTGCTTCAGCAAAAATAAAAGCCGCCAGAAAACTGACGGCTTTGCATTAATTTTTAACAGGTTATCTTTTAAAGACTAAAAATAGAACACCTGTATCGCCTGCAATACCTTTTGGTCTTAAGCGCATGTTTTCCATAGCTGCATGCGTAAGTTTACCCCATTCATCTGTACGTGGAATTGTAATTGCTGGAATATTCACCTCTGTTTCACGGTCTCGTAAGTTATGTGCGTGCACCACCAAACCTGTCATCTTTGTGCTTTGCCAAACTTCAGCTAACTCAAAAGAAACACCTGCACCTTCAAACCAGTTAGGAATAACATGCGTTTCACGCAATACACCTGGCATTTCTTCATCTAATGCCATAGAACGTAAAAAATCTTTTTCTGTAAACTTCTTAGCAATTTTTTCTTTTACTTTTTCAACAGAAGAGCTATCCACAATTTGTGTAAAAGAACGGTAAGGCAAGTCTGTTGTTAGAATAACAATATAAGTTTTTTGGCTTACTCCAGTAAAGAACGCACGCGTTGCCATACGTGGTTCCATCGATTTCATACGGAAAGCACGTTGACCATAACCTTGTACACGTAAAATATCTACATACTGTTCATCTTCAACAGTGATGTTAATAATATCTTCAGGAAACTCGATATGAGCAACATCTGTTTGAGACAGACCTATACCAAGCTGATGCCTAGGGCCTTTCCATGTAAGGGTATCTGCAAAAGCAGGTACTGAAATAGCTAGGACAATAACAACTGCAATGAAATTCTTTATGTACATATTTTTAATTCTTATCACTATGATTTTGTTAACAATAAGTATACTACTCTATTATCTATTCTTTGTCACTTCAGCAACGTAAGATTCTACCATAAATCCAAACGGATTTGTTTTAGACGGTGCTTGTTGGCGCAAACGCATTGTTACTTGCAAAGGTTCTTTAGCAACTTCACGACCTGCAATAAGGTAACGCTGTTCACCAAAGACACGCACTTCAAATAACCTACCACGACCATTTGTTTCTGAAAGAGATTTAAATGTAAGCTTTGTGCGATCCTGAATAAAAATAGCAGAACGTTGGTCTGCGCTTGATCTTTGCACAAGCTCTCTAAACTTAGGAGCCATACGTGATTCAAGCTGCGGTGCCAAAAATTGACGTACTTCAGAATATTGGTTCGCAAGATTATAATGCGTGTACGTTAAAAGGCTTTGTGTTATATAATCAGAAAATGTTTGCAGCAACAGTTCTGCCTTATTTGGGGCGTAAACACCACCTTCTCCACCTGGTACCACATACACATTCATTTTATTACGAATAGATTCCAGCTGGGTATTAAGCTGGCTATTTTTTTCCATAGAATTTAACAGGAGCACAAAAACAACAACTAATAAAATAAGAAGAATACCTGCTAAACGCCAAGCACTATCTAACATGCCACCTGCACGGGCGATAAAATTCATTTAAACGTCTCCTCTAAATTTCAAACTTAGTTGTTTGTTTAGGGCTAGGCACCATTTTACCTAACGCCAAAAAACGATACGCCAAGCGATACGCGGCACCTTCTGGTTTACCTGCTGTAAGCTTAGTTACCGAATATAAAATAATAGCAAAAAAAGCCAATGCCATAATGGCGTTATTTGTTACATATAAAGGTATGTACCAACCAACAAGCCCCGCAAAGCCATATTCTGCCTTACGGTTTGGTTTATCAATATTACGTGGTACTTGTCTGATTTCACCTAACATATATAAAAACTCCAAAATAGATGCTGTTATCATATTATAACCAAGGCTGAAAATAAAGAAAAGGGCTTAAGTTACCTTAAGCCCTGTGACTTTTATGTGATAAACCCAATTACTCAGGGTTAACCACGTTTGTAGTACCTACTGTATCACCAAACGCGTCTTGAGCACCTTCTTGAATACCTTTAAATAGGTTCGGGAATACTGTAATAAGACCACCAGCAATCAGCATTACTAGACCCCATGAAGCTTGTTTAATAAGCCACATGTATAAACCAAATACCGAAACACCTAAGCCTACTAAGAAACCAATATCACCTTTAAATACATCAACAATATCAGCTTTCAGACTTGAGCCAGCGCCTGTGCCTGTACCACCTGTAGACTGGGCTAAAGCCAAGTCAGGAAGAGCCACAACAGCAAGAGCTAAAACAGCCATAAATAATTTAAGTTTCATAAAACTTTCTCCTTTATTATACCCTTTCACACCCCCCTTAAGTAGAAGAAGTGCTTTATGTACAATCTAATATAAGAGTGTACAATCTCTTTTTCAAGCCTTCTAAAGTTTATTGTTCTTGGCCGTCGCTAATCACAATAAGCCTATTTTGCTCAAAAATTTCTATTGTCAAGCGCACGCCATGTGTTTGACGCACACGGTTAACAACAAATTCTAAAAATTCATCAAAGTCAGATTCAACGGCAACTGTCCATTTTTCTGTTGGAATAAAGGCAAAACTATCTGAAAGCTGCCAACTAACCTTCCAAGTACCTACTTTTGGTGCAATATCCTTAAGTAAGCCAGACATAATATCGCTTAGTGCTTTGTTTTCCACATGCGCTGCTACGGTTGTCTTCTTTAAAGCTTCAGGATCACCAGAGCCACCAGAAAGAAGTCTTTGTATACGGTATACATGCTCTTTATCACCCGGCATACCAGACATAAGTTCTGCATAGGCTTTTGTTGTTTGCTCGGCTGTATCTCCTGTCGGAATATCCTGTGGTAAAGAACTTGCGCGTCGTGCAATTTCTTCTGCCTGTCGTTGCAAACGAGCCGCTTCTTTTTCTAAAGCTTGGCGCTGTGCAATTTTAGATGCTGCTGCTAATCTCTGCGCTTCAGCTATTTGTTGTGCGGCTTGCAATGCGGCTGCATCTCGTGCAATCTTCGCTTCTGTTTGTGCTTTTGCTAAATCCGCCTCTAAATGAGCAATCTGACCCGAGTACTCCTCTTCTAAATCTTTACGCCTTTGCTCAAGCTCAATAGATTTCATTTCATTTTGCTTTAATAGAAGTTTAAGCTTTTCCATATCTTTATAAAAAGCCTGAACCTGAAGCTCTTTATTGTATTTTTCAGCCTCTACCTGCGCCAAATCTTCAATAAGTGTTTTATTATTTAAATCTACAGAGTCACCACGTTCCTGAGCCACTCTAAGCTGCCTACCTAAATCAGCAATAACAGCATCTTGCTGCTCTAGTAACTGAGCAGTACGCCTTCTTGAAAGCTGGCGCGCCTTAGCAAGGGCCAATTCTTTTTCTTTGAGGCTTTTAGAGTAATCTTCATACTCTGACCATGTTTGCTTAATCTGATCTTCTGGTACCCCTGCTTCTCGCATTTGGCGTGCTTGTGCAGCAATTTCAGGCGGCATATGCTCAGCAATAGAAAGATCATCTTCATCTAAATCAGTTAACGGATCACCAAGCAAAATACCGCCACCACCAGAATAAGTTATGCCATCATTAAGCTTAGCTTTATTATTAACCTGTTTTAAAATTTCTATTTGATAGGGATCATGAAACTCTATTTTAAGCCCTAGTTCAGCTGACCTACTATCTTTTTCTGTCTTACCATCAAACATTACATCTGCTTTTGGACAAGGCCTACCGTTACGGTCATAAATACGCATTTCTTTACCAGATGTGGTATCAACTTCAATACCAAAGCCTTTACCTTCTTTACAGTCGGACCACACAAGATCCGTATCTTTAGCCTTAACATTTGCATGCAATTTAGATTCAGCAATAACAACGCCAGCATCCTGCTCAGAAGCAACTTCTGTAATGCCTGTTCTATACACAACAGAAGGCTCTGAACTATTAAGAGGTTGGCAAGCCGTTAATGCTAAAATAGCGGCAGAACAAAGAAGTAAATGTTGTTTATGCATCTGTAACCACCAAAACACGCGTTTGTTTAAATAAGTGGAATTTTAAATCAATTCCACGGTAATTCATTAAATACTCTGAAACTGCATTCACAAATTCGCCGAATGTTGTTTCTGTGTTTAAGCTAAACGGCTCAAACAAAACATCTTCACTGTCTCTACTGAGTTTAAATTTCAAATCCCAAGGACCTGATTGTGCTGCGACTTGGCGCATCACCAATTTTACTAAATCTTGTAGAGGCAATTTATCTGTATGCACAACAATGCGCGCATCTTCAATAGGTATCCAATCTCCAGCTGAAGCAGCCGCTTGTACACGTCCTAGCTTTGTGCCTTCAGGCAGGCCCGAATCTGTTCTACGCATAAAAATTTTGCCCTTCTGCGCATAAACAGGAGTTTGCTGAGCCAATTGTTCTGCTAAATTTTGTTGCGCACGTGAAAGAGGTGTGGGCTTATAAGATTCATCCACAAAAGAGGCTTCCGGAATCACCATTTGATCCGGAGTAGAACTGCAACTTGCTAAAAAAAGCGCAAAAGCAGGAAGTGATAGTTTCAAAGCTTTGTATATCATGCAGACATTTTAATAACAAAGAACAGAGTATGCCACTTTAACAATAAAGTAAGAAAGATGAACAACAGCAATAATATAAGTGCTCTAACAGATAAAAACCTCTCAAAAACCCAGCAAAACAGGGCATAGAGGAAAATAAAGCATGTAAAAAACATAAACAAACTTGCCAAAGACAACGGCATAACAAAGAAGACCATAAGTGCTGAAAAAGCAACAGTTAGCTCAACATACAGGTATTTAGGAGCAATTTTTACACCACAATACCTGCATTTTGCACGCGATAAAAGATAAGAAAAAACAGGGACTAAATCAGGAACCATAAGCTTATGCGAACATTTTGGGCACTGACTTGAGGGTGATACAATAGAAAGACCCCGTGGCAACCTATAAATCAAACAGGTTAAAAAAGAGCCAAAAACCAAACCAAAAACCAACCAGAACAACAACACAATATAAGTATATTCCTGTTCAAAGAAGTTAAGAAATAAATCTATAAACTCTAACCTGTCTGATACTCTGGCAAAAAAGCCTACCAATTCGCTGTACAAGGTGCCACCACACTTAAAACCAATGGCATAAAGGGTGCCTGAATACGCCCCTCATCGCACAAATTACCAGGATTCGGATTTGAATAATAATAAAATGGCTGATCAGTAACAGGGTCTAGCGCATAATATTCTGGCAAATTAAGTAAACGCATCAGCAGATTCATATCATTTAAATCGCCTGGAGTTAATAATGCTTTGCCAATAATATTCGTCATTTCATCTAGATTATACTGACTATACACCTGATTCGCTGGCACATCTGTATTCGTCTCATCTTGCAAAACAGGGTCTCCTGAGCGCGGATAGTAAATACGTGCAGGCAAACCACAATCACTCGTAGTACAAGCCGCCTGAGCAGCCTGATCTGCCTTATTATACAAATCCGCTGCATAGGCTTCTATTGCTTGCACAATTTGCCCCATGCGCTCAAGGCGCAATTCATAAAGCTCAGTTTTTAGGTTAAAGTCACTAAACCGAGCAACAAGATCGTCACCCTCTGGTCTATAATTCTGGAAAGCTTGTTTCTCATCTAAGTTTGCAAGAGCTGTCGCATCTGACCATGTTTGTACAGGGTTTCCGTCTAAACCTTCACCTTCTACGTAAGATTCATTTTCCTTATTTTCCCCTAACGAAAGTACAGTTGCATAAAAAATATTCAGGTCACCTTGTCTATAACCTTGGCTCGTGTCCTCATACATCTCATAAATACGCTCTGTACCAAACGGGTCTGTACGCATTTCATCTGCGCTTAATTTAGAATATTTTGCAAGCTCATCTGCCCAATCAGGGTCATCCACCGCAGGGTCTGGATCTGGCAATCTTTTATTGTCTTTAGCATAAGCGGAAAGCGCACGATTAATATCCGCAATATTCAACTCATCTATCTTTTCTTTTTGTTGCGTAAACAAGCCAGAGATATCAGGAATTGCCATTGTTAAAACAGCAACAAGAATCCCCAGAGTCATAATCACTTCAACCAGCGTAAAACCACGTATATTATTCATAGCCCATGCCTCCTAGTTACATGCATCAATAGCCGAAACACGGATTGGCGGGAATGGTGCCTCAGTTGCACCACTACCTGTACATGGGTTTGCTGCATCTGGGTTAGAAACATAACCAATGCGCTCACCTGTAACAGGATCATAAGCATAAGATTCTGGCAAGCCAATAAGGCGCATCAAGGCTTCAACATCATCAACATTTGCAGTGTTCACAACATTGCCCAAGCCAACATCTGTCATGGCTTCTAATACCTTAGCGTAATAAACCGAACTTGGGTTTGTTGCATCATCAGGTAATGAGCGTGGATAATAAATAAGTTCAGGGCTATCCACACCATCTAATAAATCTTGGCTACGCATACCGTAGGCAAAACTATCTAAAGCTTGTCCGATGCGTTTCAGCTGAGCAACACGCTCATCATAAAGCTCAAGTTTCAAAGCCTCATCTGTAAACTTAATAACTTCATCATCATTTACAGAGGTATAACCTGCATAGAGCTCAATATCCGCAATAGGATCTAAACCAAAATCTTCCTGCCAATCTGGCGTTGCTGCTGTTTCTGGGTCTGTAGATGAATCTTCCTGTTTATCACGACCATTTGATGTAATCGTTGCGTAATACACATCCATTTGCCCATTTCTAAATGTTTTTTGTAACACACCAAACCTATAAGTACGCGGATTACCATAAGCATCAAACATGAAATCACGTGCAGAAAGTGTACTTACAGAGGAAAGTTCTTTAGCAAAAACCGGAATCTCCTCATCAGTCTGACTATCCCATTTAAATTCTAGTGTGCCCTCGGCAGATACATCCGAAAAAGAGCGGCCACAGACATCATATGGCGCTGTTCCCCCAGTAATATCTGCAGGTGGTAAACTACGGCATTTTTTAGCATAAGCATTCATCGCTTGCTTAATCTGCAGCATAGAAAGTTGCTCATTCTTTTCCTTTTGATAATTCAAGAAAGTTGTTACATCCGGAAAGATCATGGTCATAAGCGCAATAAGCACACCCAATACCAATATCATTTCAAATAAAGAAAACCCTTTAATACGCATGATCCTTCTCCCCTTATTCTAAAATATTCAAGGCATCTATGTACACTTCTCGGTACACTTGCCAGTCTTGAGAAACAAAGCCCCCTTGCCCTGTCTCAAGCGTTAAAACAGTTCTATACATAGGCCTTTGATCTGCTGTTGTGCTATCTACCAGCTTTTCAAGCGGTTTAAATGTATAAACACTTGCGCTACAATCACCAAATGGATTGTTACAAATTTCTTCAACATCAAAATTATATTTAGAATTAACTTCTGTTCGCAAATCATCAAAACCTAAAACATTTGGTTTTGGAACTGGCGTACCTGCTAGGGTACCATCATCTCTTGTATTCTGGTTCGTACTTGCCAAATAACAAAACATAAGAGCCTCTGAAAGAGATAGGTCTGTATTCGGGTTCGAAACAGCACAGCTATTCGTATAATTATTCACAGAATAACGCTTCAAATAGGTATCATTATAGTAATTTGCCGTATCGGCATGGCAATAAGCTGCTGTAAAATCCTGATAACAAGGAACATAATCGCCAGAAGAAATTGCCTGATTTACATTAGAACCTATATTTGCATTTTCCTGATTTACATAATAATCATAACCACCAATCAATGAAGCATTGCTAGCTTCTAAAAATCTCTGAGCATAGCCTTCATAAATGACTTCTAAAATTTTATTTTCAGCTTGCATATAATCGTTTGCGATACGCTCTTGCGCAGGTCTTGTATTAAAAATATGGATAATATCATCTGAATCTGTATTACCGATTGCAGCAAGAGTCGATTGCATATCTAACAGCTGCCCTGTTGCGCCACACAATGAATCAAGCGTACTTGTACCATCTTCTAACACATCAAACCGACGGTTAGGGCCTGTTGCCGCTAAAATAAAGGTATAAGTATCCGCCGCTAGATAACCATTTTCATCGGCATATAAAAGAGTAGAACGCTGGTTAGAGGTCATACTACCACTAAAAGCGGCTGTCGTATCTGGTGCTTCCAGTTTGTTCTGACAAACAATAATATCTGTATTCCACGGGCTTCGTGTTAAATCAGTTTCTGACCAACTTAAATAAGGGGTGAGTAATGTAGGATCTAGAACACCATCATCATTTAATAAAGATGCAATATCTATGTTCTCACGCAAATAATTATCAAGCACAGCAACTTCCACATCTTTAAACATCTTTTTAACAGATTGAATATGACGTTGCGTAAGTTCTGCTGTTGTTTCTGTGGCGCCAAAGGTTACAAAGCCAATAAGTGCATAAAGTAACCCAAAAAACACCATATAAAATAATGCTTGCATAAAAGAAGCCTCCTTAAATACCCCGTGTATTTAATATATTATGGGAAGGGTCACCAGCGAGAGCGCACAAAATTAATGACAACATCTTCGCCATTAGTATTTTTGAAGATAACACCATCTTCTTCAATAGAAGAAATTTGTAACTGCATACGACCAAATTCATTCATGCGCTCTTCAACTTCTTCCTGAACTGCTGCTGCAAGGTTTTGATCAACACTTTCAATACGACCAATTAAATCTACCATGATATCTACAGACACAATAGGTACATCAATCTTCTCACCTTGATTACGCCATTGGTTATTTAATAAAACCATAAGCGCTGGTTCACCATTTTCTTGCTCACTTTGCATAATAGCACCTACAGAAAGAGCAGAAACATCAGGCGTAAAAGCTTTTTTATCATTTAAAATTTCACGTACCTGAGAAAGCAAATTCGCCGCTTCCATTGCGCGTTTACGGCGCATAAGAATTTCAGGCGATACTCGTGGCTGCTGACGTGTTGTTTGTGGTGTTACAACACGCGGCGCTTCTTGTACCGGAAATGGCGTAATCTGGTCTACATAAAGCTCCATCGCTTCAGCTGGATTTTGGTTTTGAACACGCCATAAAACTTCGGCATGACCTACTGTAGAAAAAGCAGCAAAAGCCACCAATACAGGCAGACTATTTCTTATCCAAGCCATAGAACACACCTCCTATTTCTACATTCACAATATCACCATAACCTTCACCAGGTGTCAGTAAAATACGATCAATCACAATTTTTTCAGAAGCATTAAACGCATCAATGCGCTCTAATGCATCTGCATAGCTCATACGGCCTCTAATACTAAAAGAACGTGTATATAAGTTTGTGCCGCTTACTTTACGCACGTTAACAGCACGGGTTTCATAATCTAAATCTGATTCTTCTAAACCTAAATACCTTAAAATACCCAAACGCGTTGCGTTTTTCTCGTTCATTGTACGCTTATCCAAAAGCGCAACATCAGTAGATACTTGAGAGGCTTGCTTTTGTTGTGTTCTTAAACGCGTAATATTATTTTCAACAGCCTGTGTATCGGTTTGAATAACCGTGTTTTGGTTTTTCATAAACAAAGCACCACCAACAAGCACAAATGTCATAAGCAAAAGTATGTTACGGGTTGTAGATCTTGTCATCATTTTACCTGTACCTCTATACTCAATTGCATACGCTCACCACCTGAATCAACACGCTCAATAGATCTTACCGCAGGTCGTGTTTCTAAAACAGATTGCGCTAAGCGTTCTTGATCAATCAAAAGGGCATTATTCACAACAGAAACAAAGGCTGTAATTTTTTTCGTTACTTCTTTTGATTTACGTGTACGTCTTTTTTTCTTAGTGTCTTCCACTTCATTCGAAAGCTCAATAGATTCCAAACGACCAAAAGCAGAGGCCGCATCCGAAGCTGTATGTAATAAAGCAGAAGGCTGAATATCCATAGATGTTCTTAAATATTTCATAATCGTTTTAGGTTTACGAATCCCGCCTAAAACTTTTTGTTGCTGTGCTGCAATACGCTCTTCTAAAGCACGCATATCATTTCTGGCGCTTTGTAAATCCATATAAGATAAAAAGGTTTGGAACGCAAAAACAGAAAAAGCAATACCTGATAACATCACAAGAATCATCATCATCAAACTATGATCTCGGTGCTCATATAACGGCTTCGCTTCTTTATGTTTAGGCAAAGAGTCAAAGCGTACAGGCTCAATATTAAATGTTTTTAAACTTTGCTGTAATTGAGAAAGTGCATCTGCATTGCCTTGAACAGCAACCGTAATATTTTCTGTATGTTGGAGCAACCGCTCAGAAACAGATTCAATCACCATATTGGCTGCACCAGTTTCCTCAACATCTACACGAGAGTGTACCCAATAAGCCGTGCCGTCTTCTGCTATCTCACGCGTACCATGCACAACCCATTTTTCACCAAAAACAAAATAGTACGTATTAGAACCTAGCGGAATATAATCCTCAGGTAAAAAAACCGAAACAGCTTCGCGCTTTTCAACCAAATCATGAGGCATAACACCGTATACATATACCGCATTACCCAACTGGCGCCATAAAGGCGTTGCTGTTTGGTCTCCGTAACGATTTTTTACTGTACTGTTGTTAATTGTTGTCAGGTCATTAAAACGTTGTGTTTTTTCCTTACTCGGAACAAACAACGCCTCAATAGCGCCGCGGCTACCATCTACATACTGAACACCACTACGTGAAACAAGAACTACATTCATTCTTAACCGAACTCCATTAGTGCAAAAATCGGCGCCACCAAGCTGGTATACATACTAATAAGGAACATAGGCACTAAAAAGCCCATAACCGCCATACGTATTGTTGATGTCACCCTTTTAACAACTCTATTATATTCTGTTGTAAAAGGCACTTTTAAATCTTCCACGCGGTCTGCAATAGCACCTGTACGCTCCCCTGCAAATACAGCGTTTCTAAAGGCCGTTCTAAATGGCAACCTTGCAACGGCATCTGAAAGAGAAACGCCTGATTCATGCTCTGTCGCCGCCACACGCATCTGCCCTGAAATGCCTGAATTTCCAATGGTTGTAGCAATAGACCTTAATACATCTGGCATTGTCATACCCGAACGCGAAAGCGCAGGCAAAAAGTAAACTGTAATAACTGCATTAAAAGAAATAACAATTCTTTTGAAAGGTCCAATCATCGTAATTTTTTCAACAAGTGGTCTCATAAATGAAAGATTGCGTAGTAGCAAAATAGACACAGGAACGACAAAAAGCATAATCGGGAACCACTGATTAGCCACCAACCACTGAGAAGCTGCCCAAAAATACTGAATTAATGATGGGAATTTTTCCAAAGCCTCTGGAGACCTTTGCAATACCGGTCCTAAAACCATAGGCAACATAAACCTTAATACACCTAGTGTCATTAAAATAAGCGCAAAACCACCCACAACAGGCATTGTCATTTGCTTTTTAAGGTCTTTAATAGAGTCTTGGCGCATTTTCATGGCTTCTACCAACGAAGGGAGCGCCAATCTTAATTGGTTAGATTGCTCTGCCGCTGCCACCACAGCTAATTCTTGCATTGCAAACCCTAAATTTGCGGAACGTAACGCCTCATGAAACAATACTTGACCAGAATCATATTCTTCAACAATACGCTTCATGCGTCCCATTAAAGATTTATATTCATCTTGAGAAAAAGCATCGCAAGTATTTCTAACAGCTTCGTTAACCGAAATCGTACCACCGCCTGAATTTAGCCAAGTAGACATGGTTTGGAAGAAATCAATACGATCTTCCAACGGTAACGACGTAATACCAACTTCAATCAGCGCCATTTTAGATTACCCTTACAAATCTTCCATTACAGCAAGCTCAAGTACAACACGCTTCAGCTCTTCCACGTCTGTAATACCTGCTTTAAGGTGTAGCGCACCCATATAACCCATTGGCTGATATCCAGATTCTATCGCTAGTTTTTCTAAGCGATTAAATTCTGCTTTTTCAGCAGCTTCTGCCATATCCGCAGAAGGGACAAGCCATTCCGCAATGGCAATTCGGCCTCTGTAACCTGTGTAGTTACAGTTTGCGCATCCTTTAGGGTTATGCGTGTAGTAATGGCCGTTATCAGCAGGTACATTATAATACTCAAGCACTTTAAGTTCTTGTGCGGTTGGCTTATCCAACTTCTGACGACAGTTTGTACACACACGACGCACCAAACGCTGTGCGGCAATACCGCGTACATAAGTAATAAGGTAGCCACTAATATTAAGCTCAACCAGACGTGTAATCGAGTCAATGGCAGAGTTTGTATGCAAAGTCGTAAAAACTAAGTGACCTGTATTGGCTGCATCAAACACAAGTTGCGCCATTTCATGGTCTCGAACCTCACCAAAAATCACAACATCAGGGTCTGCTCGCAAAGAAGACTTAAGCAATGAAAGCCCCGAACGTGATGGATCACCTTCTGCTATTTCCATCTGAACCGCATAGCCTTCTACACGTTTCTCTGGTGGATCTTCAATTGTATGCACAGAAAGACCTCGACCCATAGGGTCAGCAGAAACAACCGCCGAGTGAATAGACTCCGTCTTACCCGAACCTGTTGGACCTGTCCAGAAAATCACACCATTTGTAGCTTTAGCAGCTGTTAATAGCTTATCAATAAAGTATTTTGGGTAGCCCAAATCTTCCATGGCAATAACGTCTGGATTCAAACGACGAATTACAATACGAGGCACAGAACCCTGGCGCCCTGCATGCGGCTGTATTTGCACACGCCAATCATAACCAGCACGAGTAAAAGCGCCTTTGTTAGGGTGATTTAAATTCACTTTAGGCATACGCGCAACGTTTTCAATACGCACACGCAAACGCTCTAACTGTTCTAAGCTAATAACCTCTTTAGGGCGTGTAATACCATCAATTCTGTATTTAATTGTGGCCTTTGCAGCACCTTTCATGGATGGATCAACATGAATATCTGATGACTTAGCGTCAATCGCTGTGGTAATAATACGGTTTAAAAGCTGCTCTGCTTCCATACCTTCATCAACATCACCACGCTCATCACCTGTAAGCCAATAAGCACCACAAACATCTGGCGCCGCATAATGCCATACAAAGTCATAGCCGCCTGAAAATTCTTTAACAGCAGATTCTAGAACCAAATCCCTCACATAGCCAGCTTGGGCTATGTGCAATTCTGCTTTGCCTCGATCAAGAGTATGTAATTTAATTGGCACAACACGCTTATCACGCAAAATCATTTGCACCTTAGGGTCAAGTTCTTGGCGGACTTCACGTGCAGTAGGCGGAAGTTGCTCCATCGTCATAATTTCTAAACGATCCTGAGCACGTGCAAACAAAATACCAAGCTGTTCTTGATCAATAGACTCATCGTCTAAAAGCTTTTTAATGATACCTTGAGGTAACTGGTTGTCTTCTAGCATATTAGCAGCATGAGCACGTGTGAGCTCATCAATACCTAAATCTTTTGATAAGCTTAATGCTTTAACAACCTTGTAAAAAACATGCGCATGAACGGGCACATCTGTTAAATCTAAATTTCTAATTTCATCAAGAATAATTTCTCGTTCCATCTTACCGCTTTGAGTCGAGTTATCTTGCGATGGTTCAATTTCAGCAACAACTTCTAATTCTTCTTCTGACTCAATAAGTGGTTTCGCATCCAAATCAGGATTAGATTTAATAAACTTCTCTTCTTCTACAAGAAGCTCATCTTCTTCTATAATTGGATCCACCTCTGCAGGTATATCCATTTCAAAATCTGCAACAACATCTTCTTCTGTTACATCTTCTGGGCTTATTTTTGGCGCGTCAGGAATAACAGATGGCGTTAAGTCATCAATCTCTTCCACTTCTGGAAGAATCTCATCTGCATCAATAGGAGACGAGGTTTGAAGATCATCCTCCAAACCTGTATCCCAATCATCTAATGCATCTAAGAAATCTTCTGGTTTCAACTCTTCTTGCAGAGTTTCAGACTGATTATTCTTATTCTTATCTGTCATTCCTAAAAACACCTTAGTTATATAGACTAACTATTATTCACCTGGAACTGTGAAGTCTGTACCAGCGCTTACTGTATCAGTAATATTTGCGATAAAGAAAATAGTACCCTTACCTGTTTGCGCTGCATCGTAACGAATACGACCTGTATCCGGAGAGCCCGCAGGGTCACCATCAATCACTTTATCCGCTTCAATAATTTCAGGCATTGCAACTTCTTGTAACTCAACTACCAAGTAGTTATCATTCATAGTTGGAACGTCTTGAGAGCGCATTTCAGCAGCAGCATTACCTGTTGAGTGTGTTACAGAACCAGTATCGCAATCATGTGTGTAAGCAGGCAATAAGTTACGCACTTGAGCACCGTTTGTTACAGATGTATCTACAGCATCAGGGTCAACTAACGCACAAAGGGCATTATTCTGTGCAGAGCTTTGTAGTGCATCATGCGGCCAAACACCATGGGCTGCATAAAATTGACCATTCGCCTGTTCAATTTGACGCAAGTGAGAAACCAGCTTTGTTGCACCAGCACGTGTTAATAGATCCCAACCGACAGAACCAATAATCATTGTTACAAGTACTGCAATTACAGATACGATAAGAATAGTTTGGTCAATTGTATAACCAGCCAAACGTTTTACGTTATTATAAGTCTTCATGAGAAAATTCCCCTTAATTTATCCTAAACCTTGTTACTTATGGAAAGCACCATTAATTTAATACAGACGTTTTACCTGCAGCAGTACAATAAACTCAACATCTTCAAACTGAATATTCTCTTCGTTGAATAGCTTACCTGCTAAAGGAATCCCACGAATAAGTGGCACGCCAGATTCGCGATCAATAGCTAGAGTACGTGTTAAACCGCCGATTACTTTAATTTCGCCATCTTTAATACGCACTTTCTGATCGATTACACGTGTTGTTGCAATTGGAATTTCATCGATAAATTGATCACCATTAATCGTTTGCTCCCTTTGCACAATACGTGAAATTTCTGTAATTGGAATTTGTACAGCCAATGTGTGAGGCTGATCACCATCAGCAACCTGAGCCGTAATCGCAAACTGCAGCCCTATAAACTGCGTACGCTCTTCTGCTGTTGCATTCACAATTGGGTTACTACCATCAGTCGGAATCACTTCTGCTTCACGCACATAGTAAATTTCGTTTCGGCCATCAATAATAACAGCACGTTGACGGTCCATTACTTCTAAAGTAGGGTGCATAAGATTGTATGTTGTACCAAAAGATTCAACGTAACGTACAACAGCATCTAAGTTATCACCACGATAACCCAAGAATCCACCGCCGCCAGAAACACCTAAAGAAGCAAGCATACCTGCAATTGTCGTATTACTACGTAGTGCATTATTTTTAGGTTGACTACCAAAGAACCCAGTATCGTTATTAGAGCCAACAGAACCTGAAATATCACCACCTTCATCAAATGAACGTTCACGAGAAACCGCAATCAAACGCGCTTCTACAAGCAAACGACGAGATGCAATATCTTCAACTCGCTTAATCACTTCATTCGCACGCTGAATAACAGAGGCAGGTGCTTTCATTGTTACTACGCCTACTGCACGGTTTACACGAATGTAACCACAGCTATATTGCTGAGAAAGCTCTCCTTCTGCCTCAATAACATCTTCATCAGTCGTTGATGTTGTTGTGTTTGAAGAGACAGCACCGCCAACGCCAGGCGGCAACAAGAAGTCAGATGCGCCATCTGTACTTGCTTGAGAAGATTCCATTTCGTAGTCATCGCAAGCATTACCTAGCATGTTTGCAAGGTCACTAGAAAGCTCTTTCCACAAATCACGCTCTTCACGTACAACTGTAGCTGTCTGACCACCAACAGAACCGCCAGAATCACCTTCACCTTGTACATTAGATGAGAATGTTAGATCTTGCTGTTCTGTACGTGTTGGTTCGTAAAGGTTTACGCTCCACGTACGAGACGGTAGACCACCAATAACAGAATAGTCACCTTGAGAAACTAAGCTCATACCATATGGAGAAAGCAACGCATCAAAAGCATCCGGACAAGTAACATCTTTTAGTGTTGTTGTTACTTTAGCCGTTTGTAAACGATCTTTATTTTCAGTAATCACAAGGTTTAAATCACACTGTGCTGCCAAACCACGCAAAGCTTGAGAGAGCGTTACATCAACACCAGGTGCAAACTCTTTAATACGCTTTTCTTGCTCACCAGGAAGAACCACTAAACGACGCTCTGCCTCACGCACTACACGCACTTTATATACATCTTCAATATAAGAACGTACATCATTAAATGTTTGCTCAGAAGCCAACAACTCACCAATTTTAGAACGGCGAACAGACTTGTGCCAACGCACAGCAACATTATAACGTTTTGCAATACGTTCCATCACTTCATCTAAAGTCATGCTTCCTTGAAGTGTAATTGTAGCATTCACACGCATCTGGCGTTTAGAAACAGGTTCACCTACACCAACAACAGAACGCATGTTCTCTCGGTAATCTTTATATGCATTTGCAGGGCTTGCTTTTTCTACATAAGTAGTATCTTGAGCACAAGCTGCAACAGCAATAGAAAGAGCTAATACAGACGTCAGTTTTTTCATTATTCTGTTATCCCATTATAACCAAAACGATCATTTTGAGTGACAACCACTAGCTTACCGCCAGGGAAGATTTCAAATTTCAAATTAAATAGTCGAAGCAGACGCTCCATTGCAATCGCAAAAGGCTCTTCAACATGCGCTGGTTTAAGCACTTGGTCTAAACCTGCATAAACACGCAAGCGCCACTGGCCTTTACCTGCTTGGTTTACAATATTTTCCAAGGCATCAACCAAAGGTATTTCATCATAGTGTAAAGATACTTTTGCTTCTTTAAGCATTTGCTCTGTTACAGCTGCATTACTAATACCAGGTTTCGCAGCACCATAACCACCATTTAATGTAGAAGCAACCGCGCCACTACCCGCATAACCGCCAGAACGGTCTGTAATAATTAAGCGACGAGAATTATCGTAACGAATAACACGTAAAGGCTGGCCAGAACGTGTTTGCACACGTGCAAGCAATGCATCTAATACTTTTACAAATGGTTCTTCTGTATGAATAGAGATTTCCATTTCAGGAAGCGCAGCGTTTTGTGGAGAAAGGTCCCACTGCACTTGCCAGTCAGAACCACCAATTTGATCTAACATTTGACGCAATGTACGGCGCACAGAAATACGATCTTCTTGCAAACGCACAATACGATTGTGCATATTTAGTGGTTGCGCTTGGTACTGACCAGAAAACATCTCAACTGATTGCCCTTGACCACGCATCATCGGGATCTGACCTTGCATCATTGGCATTTGTTGCTGCATCATCGGGATCTGACCTTGCATTATCGGCTGACCACCGTTTGCAAGCATACCCTGATCACCAGCGATACGATTTAATTCTGCATCTAAACCTGTCATTGGGTTTTGCATTTGCATCTGAGCCTGCGCCATTTGTGTATTATTACGTTGAATATACTGATCATGAGCCGGAACATAGACACCTCTTGTGTCATCGGCATAATATGGCACGTGTTGATTTTGAACTGGTGGCACATAACCAGGGTACGCAGATTGCGCAACTGCTGTGCCAGCTACTAATAAACTCAGCGCAAAAGAACTTAGCTTTACGACAAACATATTTTTTCTCCACTGTCTGCAAATAGACTTTTATACGCATTTAACCCTACACGAAAGGCGCTTTATGTTGTATAAAAAAGTATAGGCCCTTATACGGCGAACAAGATAAGAAAAGGTTATTTTATGTACGATCCTAAATTCCGAATGGCAATCCTTATATGTCTAATAGTATTCTTTTATACAGTTATACAGTTGGTTTTAGCCATTATTAACCCAGAAAGTACTTTTTCTGTTAAGCCCTATTTATGGGGTTCTTTCCTTATCGGAGGCGCGTCTTTCGGCGGGTTTATATTTATTTGGGGTTGTGTGAAATATATCACGTTCGAGCGTTCTAAAGCCGAAAAAATGACCGATGGCACACTATTTGATGAAACAGGTACAGGCTTCAATATGCCAGTACATCTCAATAAATTTATCCCCGATATTATTGCTGCTCCAACACTTGCGAATGCACACCCGCTTGAAGAAGAGCTTATTGGTTTTCTAAACGGCTTTAAACATTGGCCAACGGACTTAGAAGATAGCAACAAACCCGATCTTGCAACAGCAAGTATGCAAATGTGGGAAGCGGTTCAGCGCGTTCCTCATGTTGATTTTCCACATCGCATTGCAGCCCTTGCTTCTGATTTAAGTAAAATTTATCTCTTTAAAGAATCTCGTAAACTATACCCTATTTGGATGTTCTGGCGCCCCGCCTCAGTAAGTTTTAAAAAACGTTGCGATGAACATGCTGGTTATAGCACCTTTATTTTAACAACAATGCCGAGCTTTAATAAATTAGAGCGCAGCGTCAAACAGGCCATCCTTACAGCTGTAAGGTACAAAGACACGCCTACTTTTATGCCAACAAACGCATCGGATTTAACAAAAGAAATTTATGAAGCCCTACACCAAGCCGAAGCCATTATACAAAATGACAATGAGCGTAGCCATGCACCTACCGATGCAGAAAAAGGTTCTCTCCATAAAGAAGTAGCGGATTATTTACAAAGCACCATTAAAGCACTTGGCATAGAAACAACAGTTGTTACAAGCCACAGCCATGCCATTTACCTTGGTGATGGCAAGCTTGCTTTTCGTTTAGAAAGCTTTATACAGGCTTTATTACCGAGCATGAGTCCTGTTTTAAGATCTGCTTTTAAACTATGGCAATACAACGGCGGCAGCCATCCTGCGAATCCACACTTTGTACAAGCTTTTTACAACATGGGTGCTCTTGTTGATAAATATAACGACATTGAAGCACGTACGGGTATTTTTAACTTAAAAATAGCTGGTTTCCCATTTGAGCGCATGGTGATTATTGATACAAAACGTGCAGGCTTTTTACAGTTAACACGAGAGCTTGAAAGGCGCCCACAATTAGAAGCGCCTGTACAAGTTTTACGTAACTTAAATGATGCGATTATTATGGTGCGCGACCGCGCCGCGAAGATGGACAGTTTATTGAAAAAATTCCGAAAAGGGGAAGTCTCATAAAGTCTCAAAATAGAAGACATAAATAAAGCGCCCTCTGGGCGCTTTATTTATGTATATCAGTAACTTATCTTTCTCGGATACCGCCTGAAGGAGACTCCCCTTCGCGGATACCACCTGGACGACTTGACGCCGCTTCTGATGATGGATCTGAGAACAAAAGACTACCAAAGAAAAAGTAGCACGAACCATCTACAACGCGTTTTGTTGCAAAGGTCCAACGTGGCGGATAACCAACTAATGCATTGGTTACATTAATTAAACCACTTGTTGCAAGTTCTACAGGGTGGCAAGCCTCTATAAGCTTGTCTTCACCTTCTGCTTTCATGACAGTACCTGCCCACCATGCAATACCTAAAATTGAACCTAATAAAAGTATTGTACGTGCTAAATCCATTGGTTAAAGTCCTTCTACTTCCTCTACTGCTGCTGGTGCTGAAGCAGGTGCTTCTTGAACCTGTGGTTTTGGTTCCGCAGCTTTTACTGTTTCTTTTTGTTCTGGCGCTTTTTTCTTACGCTCAGCAATATCGTAACGTTGTGCAATACGAGAGACAAAGTTTGAACCTGTTAAGTCAAAATCATGACGCTCTACTGCTTCTTTAATTTTGTTGGCCATAAATTCAAGGCTTTGATTAAAGTCTTGACGTGTTTGATCAAACTTCTCACGCTCTGACTGCGCCATAAAACCACGAGATTTACGATCGGCTTGCACAATAATGTATTCCCACATACGTGCAAAGTTAATAATATCTGTTGCTTCTGGTGTTGTACGCACAACCACTTCCGCAGAATAACCATGGCGTTCTAATTGCGCTTTTTGGTTTTCTAAGCGGGCTTGGAATGCATTTTTTTTCTTATCAGTCATAATATTGATCTCCTTAGTATAATCATTACATCCTCTACAATGAGGAGAGAGGCTAAGCCCCTATAAGTATTAAAGTTTTAAGTTTATGGAATTAAGTATATATAACTTTTTTACCTAATTACAAGCTTTAGGTAAAAAACTACCCCTTTATTAGGGGTAGTTTAATTTTTTAACGAGATACGATCACTTCAATTGTGTTCGAATCTAGATGATCCGCAGGCATTGATGAAATCGGCACCTGATCTACGTTTGCGACACGACCCAAGTAACGGCTAAGTGCGCGCACACGTTCACGGAATTTACGAGATGTTGTATCTGCACCACGGGCGAAGATAACGGCTTTTTCATCTGAACGTAAGGCTTCTACAACAGAACGAGAGCCTGCAAGTTGGTCGCGTTCTGGCCAAACTTTTTCACGGGCATAGTTCACTGTCCAGAAAGATACGCCAGCCTGAGCTTCTGTATTTTCTGCTTCATTCCTTGGTGAATCTGCAAGGCTTGGCAATGCATTTACAGGCATTTTAACACCAATAACGCTTGGTTTTTTCATCTGCTGCGCAGGTGCACCAATTTGAGTTGCAGGTTTTGCAACTGTTGGCTGGTAGGCAACAGGTTGGAAGTTCATAGGCGTCATACGACGTGCTTGCACAGCTGCACCACGGGCAAATGGTGATGTTTGCATAGCAATACGAGGCATGTTTTCTTGTGTGGCTTCATTAGAGCGAGACACAAGAGATTTTGCTTGTTGTTGCGGTGCTTGTTGCAAAGAAGCCTTTTTAAAGGATGCTGCAATATCTTCTTTCAACTGATTTGTTGATTTTTGCATTGTTTCTTCATCTACAGAAGAGACTTTTTGTTTAAGCTCTTGAAGCGCTGTAATACGCGCAAGCTCGTTACGCTCAACAAGTTGCATACGACGATCTAAACGAATCATCGCACGTTCAACACGGCGCACACGGTCACGTAGAGAAACAACTTCTTGGTTTGTTTGCGCTAAACGTTCTTTAGCTACACCATAAGAAATGCCGAATACATCAACATCTTTTGCAACTGGAATTTCATTACTTGCAGTTTGTGCACAAGCCGCCAAGCTTAGTGCTGCGCAAGAAATGGCAAGTTTCTTTATCATTGTTATTTGCCCTTTAACAATAGTTCAATAAGATTATGCCCTAGAATAGCCCAGAAAGGGAGTGTAGGGCAAGAGCCGACTTTAGATACGGGAAATAAAGAAGTCACGTACTGTTGCAAAACAAACACGCAAAATTGTCATAATGGTAGAAAAGACATAGTGGATCACTTTCCAGACAATATTACCTGTTGTGGAAATAAAGGTGACAAGGTAGGCAAATACAATATTTGCAACATCTAGCCACACATCTGGTTTCTTTAGAAAATAGATAAGCTTAATAACACCCAAAATCACCAAAAGCATTAAGCCAATTTTAAAACTTGGCTCAATAACTTCTACCCAAAGATCGGCGAATTCTGATACTTGTGGCTCTGCAGGCATTTTAACCTCCTAAAGATTCATACATCTGCGCAATACCTAGGCCTTCTTTTTCTGGCATACTAAAGCGCGGCATATCTATATTTTTATCCTCTAAATTCAATGTTAGCAAGGGTACTTGAATTTTCAAGATCTGTTTTTGACCAATATAGATACCTTCACCTGGTCCTAAGTTCTTAAAATCTTCAGGTCGGACAATGGCACCATAGTCATAACTAATGGATTTACCATGACCACGCCCCCTGCTGCCTGTTTTTAAAACAGAGGCATCTTCACCTGAAGAATTAAAGGCAAGACTTTCATTAAAGCTCTCGCTTACTGATTCTTGCAACGAATCACCAGCAACACGTGACATCACCTCGCAAGACTCTGGTTCTTGTAGCAAAAATGAGAACTTATTCCAAGTATTACCTAAAATTTTAGACGCAAAATCCTCTGAAAGACCATTACCTTTATCTTTTAAAGAAGAAATGGTTTGAATAAATGGGAATAAGCAAATATTACTTGAACGAGCTTGCTCAAATACAGGCGCAAGCGACGGCTGTGCATAAGAAGAAAACTCATCCATAAGCACCAAATAGGTTGGTGATGGCTTATATTTATCGTTTTGAATTTGACCAATGGCTGTACGCAAATCTGAAATAAAGAATTTTGCAAAGTCTACAGCTATTTCGGACTTTGAAAGCATTGGCAACATAACGTATACAAGCTGATTCTGGCGAATGGCCTGATACAAATCCACCTCTGGATTATAGGAATTAAGTACCTTACCTGCATTACCCACATAATAAGAATGCAAACGACCAGCAAGATCACCAAAGGTATGCTGTAATTTTTGAGTGTTGAGCATTTTTTGACCGCTACGTGGGTCTACTGTCATCATTTGATCCATAAAAATTTGGAAATCCTGAGCTTCTTTGCCTTGGGGTGCCATATGCAACAAACGACGCATCGCTTGCTCGTTAGACATAATAACGTTCAGGTCACCAAAATTAAAAGGTTTATCAATAAGCTTTAAAATACCTGAAATAGCGCGCATGCCTCGGCCTGCTTGGGAGCGGAAAAAGGCTGAATTACCGCCGCCTGCTTCAAGCAACTGCATAACACGGGAGGTAATTTCATCGTTATCACCACGCAAAAGTGGATTATACGTATGTGAAAAATCAGCATCACCAATATTAATAATGCGCACATCTTGCCAACGGTTATGCTGGCGCGCAAGGTTAAGAAACTCTAGCAAGGCTTCACGAGAGTTTTTACCATCAATATGAATGGCGCCACCGCCGCGCATCATCTGCTGTTTTAAAATAAGGTTCAAGAAGTTAGACTTACCACCACCAGTGGCGGCAATACCAAGGCAATGGCGGGTCATACTGCTAGAATCGAGTCGTAAATCTGCCATTACTTTTTATATAAAACCTCTTTAACTTGTCCGAGATAGTATTCATCTGGTATACGATTATGCGCATCTTTACCGCGTCTTCTAATTGTCCAAAATTCTTGGATTTTATCTCTGTAAATAAACGCGCCTAAAGAAGAGCCAAATAAAAAGCCCCAAAGAACATTTGTTTCCACATGTTGCTGTAAGGATGTTTCTGGATGCACAACCCAAGCAATAATCATAACAATAGCCACAGGACGAATAATCCAGAGTGTACGCTCTTTAGCGATTTTACTATACTCATATGCGGTATCTATTTTTTTATCTGACATCAGCTTCCCCTACTTCTGGCTATTAAAATACTGAGAAAGTGATGGATAGTCAATAAGACCTTCAACTCTCTGATTTTGGCCATTTGGCCAAGTAATAAGAAGTGTTGGTGTTTGCTCAATACGTTTTTGATCAATTTCAGCATCATCAGTTACACCGCGCCATGTACAACCTAAAGAATCTGCCGTTTCTTTACCTCCTTGAAGTGAGGGCGTGATGTCTGAGCAGGTCATATTTACAGTAAAGTGATCTCTTTGCTCTGACAAAATACGCTGAAAGATAGGTTCAAACTTACGGCAAAACGGGCAACGTGCCGAATAAAAATATTCAATTTGAACTTCTGGCTTCGCCCCACCTATACGGTCTTTACGTGAAGTTGGTTGCGCACCGCCGCCAACACGCATAGAACCATCTGCTGTTGCTGAACCAGAAAACCCGCCTAACCTGCCTGTATCTTGCTCGGCACCTTGAATTTTACTACGTATGAAATCCAGCTGATTCGGATCCACCCCAGCTTCTGTTAAATACTGAATAATTTCTGCATTAAGTTTTTCACCCTGATAGCGTGCATCTGTCATTTCTTGATTTGAAGAAGATTTAGAAGCACCTATACGAAAGCTATCATTCGGGTCTTTTTTCTCTGGTGTTTTAATCTTGCCACTTTCAAGATCTTGTCGGTAGGTCAGACCTGGACCCTCTTCTTCTTGAATGTCCTTAATAAAACCCTGTACATCAGGAAGCTCATTTTCTAGCTCAACAAGGTTACTCACATCAACACCTTGCGCTTGCATGTGATCATAAAGATATTCTGCCTGAGACCAAGCTTCTGCAAGTTTACGAGAGCGGTCAATCGTTTCACGATATTTTTTAACCCACTTAATCGCATTTTCAAGCGTTGGCTCTAAATGAAAGGCTGCATATTCACGCGGTGGCTTTTCATAATTTTCCAGATAATCATCAATACGTGTATCGAGGTTTTCTTGCGGCTGTTCTTGTACCTGTGGCTGAGGCTTTGGCTCTTCAACCTTTTTAGGCTCTTCTGTTTTAGGTTTTTCAGTAGGTTGTCGTTCATAAGTTGGCTTGCGGCAATCCCCATTAGGACCTACACGCCAATAATCCAAGCAGGTTTCTGCTTGCGCAGAAACCTGTAATATTAACAGTGCAAAAATAAATAAAACATACCGTATAAACATATTTACTGATACTGCCCTATTCTTTCCAAAAATTGTTGTGTCCAAGTTTTCATCGCACCCGATGCTACCGCTTTTTCCACACGTGCCATTTTAGATTTTAAACGTCTAAAGCCATCATCATCGAGCGGATACTGACGTCGCTCACCACTTGGAGCAACATATAATATACTCGGATACTGTTCAATTTTAAGACGTTTTGCTACACCATCATAAAAATCAGGTCGCATACTTAAGGTAAACATACCACGTTGCACATCATCCATTGTTGCACGACGCCCTAAAGCCTTAACTTTTTCAACGTGCGCATCCACAACCTTTTTAAGATCATAGGTAATAAGCTTGGCGTCTGATTCTTTAATATAAACTTCTAGAGCCAAACCTTCTTTTTCGTGGAGTTCGCGTATTTTATCAAAGTCATCACGATTGAATCTTTGCGCTAAAAACACAAAAGAAGTGCCATAGGTATCATCCTGCTTTGCTGGTGCTGGTGGCAAAAGTTCTTCTTTATCATACTGTCGTCCTGCCTTATAAAGGCGCGCCATACGGTTTGCAAGGCTTTCGTTTTGATTTTCACCAGACCAAGTTTCTGCTAACGACGTAGAATAGCTCGGCACTTTTTCTTGCTCTGTACTTATCTTACCTGTACGGCGAATACCTTCTGAAACCTGACCGTCAAAACTACGGATAGCAGCCTCACTCAGCTGAGAGAGGCTTACTAAACTAACAAGCAAGCATATTTGTTTTACTTTCATTAGAATGTCTCCGCAAATTCACCATGCCACTGGAAGTGTGGGCCTTGATTATTTGAACATAACCACGGGATAGTAAGCGGTGTACAATAAGAAGCTGTACAGCCTTCACTACCCCAGAATGTAAAGGTATGTGCATCTGTTTGATCTACACCTACCTTAGAAAGAAGGCCGTTGTTTAATAAGTTGTTAAACATTGTATCCAATACTTTATCTAAGAACTTACCAAGAGCACCTTGTTCTTGTAGGCTTTGTACACTATCTAGCGTTGTTTCTAGCGCTTTCACAGCTTCGGCAGCATCTTTAATATTACCAATGTTACCAAAATCAAAACCAATGGCAGGGAACATTTCATCAATAGCTTGCTTCGCAGCATCCTCTAGAGCCGCTTGACCCATGTTCATTACAGGCTCTAAGTTTTCACCGCCACCGCCAACTTTTTCACCAAGCAGACGCGAATCCCACATAATATCGGCTGTACCTGTTGGATAACAACCTGTTCTGTGTGGATAATCCATATTAAACATCGGCATTGGCGATGCGCCTTTTAAGCCATCTGTCTTTTTGCCTGGTACGTGGTCTCGTTTAATATCCCAACCTTTTGATTTCCATTCATACTTATTCCAAGTAATGGTGTTCATAGATTTAGCGATGCTGAAGCCCCTAAAGGCTGCAAGCGCTGCCCCTCTAAAGCCGTTAGCGTCTTTAGTGATGCCTGTACGAGGTTCTAACGCACCCCACATACCAACACACATACCCATAGATTCAAAGAATGCTGAAATAGGGTTCTCACCTAAACCTTCTTTCATTAAAAATGAAATTGGGCAAAAGGCTGAAGGGTTGCCGAGCTTGTTTTTAAGTTTTTGTACAAGCGTTGGTTTACCTTCGTGCCAACGATCATCACAAGTAGAGATATACCCCATTGTGAAGCCAACACCGAATGTACGTGCGACCATTGACTGCATTTTAGATTGTAGATTACAGCCATCTAACATACGCTGGAAACCATCGGCACGTGCCGCCATAGAACCCGCACCTTCCATAAATTCCGTTACCGTTTGCATCGCTTCTTTCACATCATCAAGCAAACCACCCATATCTAAACCACAAGCAGAAGAGGATTCTTCGCTACCTGATGATTCAGATGATCCGCCTTCTTCTGAGCTCTCACCATCTTCCGAACAGAAATCAAAATAATCTTCCATATCTGAGACAAGTTCATTACCCCAATCTTCTACAGCCTGAACTTGTTCGTTTACGAAATCTTCCGCTTCTTTTAGGTATTCACCCGCTTCGTTCATAAGCTCGCCTGCGCCTGCGCAAATACCACCTTCTTCGCCTTCGGTATTAGATGAACCTGAGCTGTAATCGTTCTGACACTCCGCAAAGCTTTGTTTCATGTCAGCCAAAAGAGGCTGTTCTTCTTCACACTGTTTACGCTCTTCCTCATCTGAAATTTTCGAGCAATCTTCACCCATAAAGATACTTTTAACTGCGCCAGTACCCTCACCGATTGAACTACAGAAAGAACTTGTTTCTGTAGAAGACTCATAAGGATTAGAAAGTTTTGTTTGCGCGCCTGACGATGATACACAGTACCAATCTCCATCTATACGTTTAGCAGAATTACTGCCGCCACACTCAGAATCGCTTGGGCCATGCATACGCCAATCTGCCGCACTTGTGCGATTGCCATTTGCTGCATCAAATGAGTCTCCACATTCACCTAGTTTTTCTGAGTAGCGATTGTAGGTATTTTTAACAGCTTGTAAGTTTTTACCGATAGATCGGCAAGTGCTAATGTCATCTAAGTTCATGTCATTTTGACCTGTTCGGCTGTTGTAGCACATACGCTTAGCCTGACTTGAATTACATGCAGATTGTGGCTCTGTATATTTACCTGTTTCTGCATTTGGACATTTTAAAACAAACCCACCGCTCGGACAGCCTGTATTGTTTAAGCTTTCTTGATCTGAACCCATGCCATAATTATCTTGGCATTGTGCCCACATACCCTCTACAGATTGAACTTGTCGGCTCATAAACTCTTTTGTTTCTTCTGCTTTTTGCATCATGCTATCTTGCAGCTCTTGACCCTTAGCCATGGCTTGTTCAGCGGCATTAGCTTCTGAGTTTTCTTGCTCGACTTCTGCTATCTTTTGGTCATATTCATCACCTGCTTCAGCAGCAACAACTTCACAAGATTTTCTCTTTTCAGAAGCTTTATCAAGCTCATCTGTTACAGCATCCCAATCTTCCGTTGATGAAGAAGATGTTGACGAAGAGCCACTTTGAGCTTCACACTCTGCTTTGGCTTCGGCCATTTTTTCTTCTTTTTCAGCTGTAAGCTCATT
>JAAZVW010000011.1 GCA_018623135.1 Pseudomonadota bacterium | reverse complement strand
ACTGCGTTACCATAAGATTGTAATCATGACCGACGCCGACGTCGATGGTTCTCATATTCGTACGCTTATTTTAACGTTCTTCTTCCGTCATATGCCTGAAATTATTGAAAAAGGCTACTTATACATTGCCCAGCCACCGCTTTATAAAGTGGCTAAAGGTAAATCAGAAATTTATCTACTCAATGATGAAGAACTACAAAACTACTTATCTGGCACAGGCTTAAAAGATGCTGTACTGAGCTTAGAAAGTGGCGAATCTCGCATTGGTGCAGATTTAGAAAACACTTATAAAATTTGCCAACGCGCAACAAAACTATACGATGAGCTATATGGCCAAATTGATGAGAACATTATAAATGCCTCTCTTAAAGCAAACATTAGCCGTGAAACTTTTGAAAGTGCAGACCAAACCTCTGTACTTATTGAAAAAGTTGCCAGCTTTATGAATGAAGGCCTAGAAGAAATTGAGCGTTGGAATGCCACTGTACGCCCAGATGAAAATGCTGAAGGCAAGCATTACGGTGTTATTACACGTACTGTTGGTGGCTTAAAAGAAGATGTTAAAGTTTCTCTTTCTTTCTTCTCTCATCAGGCATTTAATGACCTTATGAATATGAAAGAAGATCTTATTGAGCTTATTGGCCAAGGTCGATTTAAGGCAGGGCATGTAGAAACAGATGCCACTTCTCCACGCGCTATTTTAAATGCAGTAATGGAAGAAGGTCGCCATGGTATTAAGATTCAGCGCTATAAAGGTTTGGGTGAAATGAACCCTGAACAGCTATGGGAAACAACACTAAACCCTGATAACCGCTTAATGCTACAAGTACGTGTGGAAGATGCAATGAAAGCAGATTCTATCTTCTCTACACTGATGGGTGATGTGGTTGACCCACGTCGTGATTTCATCCAGAAAAACGCTCTGAACGTACGTAATTTGGATATTTAATCATGCGCTTATTAAGCTTTTTAATATTAGGTTTGATGTTAAGTCTGGGTGCACATGCCCAGACCGAAACATCGGGCACTTCTACGATGGAACAGGCAAAAAATTCTGCGCTTTCTTTACAGGTTGAGCAACTCAGCAAAAGTATTGATAGCTTACGCAAAGCCATGCAAGTTCTTAAAGAAGAAGCCAAAACAGAAGCTCTTATAGAAGTAAACCAAAATATTAATAGCTTAAAATATCCTAAGCTTAAAAATTTTGAATCTCGTATATTTGCCTTAGAGCAAGACAAGCCTTACTACACAGCATCTAACGCTATAAATGCGA
Source organism: Pseudomonadota bacterium (assembly GCA_018623135.1). Taxonomy (GTDB): domain Bacteria; phylum Pseudomonadota; class Alphaproteobacteria; order UBA1280; family JAAZVW01; genus JAAZVW01. Next base: position 38,452 of record JAAZVW010000011.1, on the reverse strand, counting down.
CCAAAAATGCCAAACAGCCTTACAAAGCTAAAAAGACCGGTATTGCAACACTTATTGCAAAAGGTTCTATTTTTGGTCTGGTTTCTGGCAACCAAGCGCAAGCTCTTTATGTAAATGGTCAATTACTTGATAGTATGGGGCAAAATATTATTGGCAAACATGTGGGCTCTCGTAGCTTTCAACTTGTTGGACAAACATATATGAAAGCTGGTGAAACTTATAATATTCATCTCAAATCAACTGGTGAAATTATGAACAACGTTAAAATACTTATTATACAGCCTTAGGTTTAGTTGTTTATTTACAAAACAATTTAAGATATACTCCTTTAGAATTATTTTTTGAAGGAGTTTTTTTATGGCAACATCAGTTAAAACAATCGCTCTTTGTGGTATCGACGGGCAAATTGTAGATGTGCAAATTCATATAGGTACAGGCCTTGTCGCTTTTAATATTGTTGGATTACCTGATGGTGCTGTACGTGAATCTAAAGAACGTATTCGTGCTGCTTTTTCTTCACTGGGGTTTTCATTACCTGCCAAGCGCATTACCGTTAACCTTGCTCCTGCTGATTTAGCCAAGGTTGGTAGCCATTATGACTTACCGATTGCCGTGGGGATTTTATCTGCTTTAGGCGCGGTGCCTGAATCGGTATTACAGGATGCTCTTTTTATGGGGGAGCTTTCTTTAGACGGTTGTTTAACACCAACAGCAGGCGTACTACCAGCTTCTATTGCGGCGCATACACATGGTCTTAAAAGTATTTTTTGCCCTAAAGCCAATGCGAAAGAGGCCGCTTGGGCAGATATACAGGCTTTTGGTGTTACCGATTTAAAAACACTGATGGGTCATTTTAAAGGCGATAGCGCCCTTACTCCTGAAGCAGCTACACTCATAGAAGAAGACTCTAGTAACAGATTAGATTTTGCCGATGTCAAAGGCCAGAAACAAGCAAGGCGTGCGGCAGAAATTGCTGCGGCCGGTGGTCATAATATGCTTATGTGCGGACCACCCGGTGCCGGTAAATCTATGATTGCAAAACGAATACCAAGTATTTTACCACCGCTTAATAGTAAAGAAGCTTTAGAAGCGACAATGCTTTATTCGGTTTCTGGCTTATTGGGTAAGGAAGGTTTAGTGAAACAACGCCCCTTTAGAGAACCGCACCATAGTACCAGCCATGTGGCTATGTCTGGCGGGGGGCACAAAGCCAAGCCAGGGGAGATGTCTCTGGCACATAATGGCGTGCTCTTTTTAGATGAATTACCAGAATTTCAGCGACAGGTGTTAGAAACACTCCGCCAACCCATAGAAACAGGCCATATTACCGTTGCACGTGCAAATGCACATGTTCAGTACCCTGCAAGGTTCCAGCTTATTGCGGCAATGAACCCTTCGCCTTGTGGTTATTTAGGGCATCCACATATTCCTTGCACAAGTACACCACAGCAAATACAAAAGTATCGTGCCAAAATTTCTGGCCCCTTATTAGATAGAATGGACTTATATATTGAGCTACCTGTGCTTTGTGCACAGGAACTCACATCACAAGAAAAATCAGAAAGCTCAGCAGAAATTTTACAGCGCGTTTTAAAAGCGCGCGCTTTACAAGAAGCCCGTTACAAGGGCAAAGCAAGTTGTAACGCCGCAGCACCTGATGACCTACTGCAACAACACACACAACTTTGCCCTAAAGGGGAAGATATGATGAAACGTGCTATTGAGAAGTTTCATCTTTCTGGTAGAGGGTATTTTAGAACCTTGCGACTAGCACGAAGCATTGCGGATTTAGATGCTTCTGGCACTATTTTACCTCAACACATTGCAGAAGCTCTTTCTTACCGTTACCAACCATATAAAGGATAAAAGCTTTATTTACGGAAGGCTTTTGGGTATACTTTGAATGATGAAAAAATTAATTATATTCTGCTTATTAACGCTTATTTCGGGAACTTCTTTTGCGCAAACACAAAAGAGGATTCCTTTTTATGCCTCTTTAAAATCTAACGAAACCAACGTGCGCACAGGCCCTGGTTTACGCTACCCTATTTTATGGGTGTATAAGAAAAAAGAAGTACCTATTTTAATTATGCGCAAATACCAAAACTGGTATGAAATAAGAGACATGGAAGGTGAAGAAGGTTGGGTACACAAAAACCTTGTTTCACGCACAAGATACGTAAGTATTAATGAAGGCTTGCCTGCTGTTTTATATAAAGACAATAAGGGTCTTAAACCTATTGCCCGCCTAGAACAAGGGGTTGTTGGTAAACTTGGCGTTTGCGATTTAGGGCAATGCCAAATTATGCTTACAGATTTGAGAGGCTGGGTTGCTAAAGGGCGTTTGCATATGCTTGAAATCCCTGAAATAAAGAAATAATGCTGGAGTATTATTATGAAGCTTTCTGAACCTGTTATTCTGGCATCCACCTCCAAATGGCGCCAACAAATTTTTAACCAGGTCGGCATTGATGCAGAACTTGCAGAACCCTTGCTAGATGAAGAGGCTCTTAAAGCCGATTTAAGGCATGAAAACCCTAAAATATCAGCAAAAGAATTGGCACTTAGCCTAACCAAAGCAAAAGCTTTAACTGTGAGCACCGCCCACCCAGAAGCTTATGTGATTGCAGGTGACCAAACTTGTTTTTGTGATGGCAAGACTTTTGATAAGCCAAAAGATAAAGATGAGGCCTTTGAAAACATTAAATTTATGGCTGGCAAGAATGCGGTTCTGAATACGGGTATTTGCATTTTTCATCAGGGGCAAGAAGTTTGGTCTACTGTAGATCAGCCTAAATTCAAACTTCGTCATTTATCAGATGAAGAGATTCGCGCTTATATAGACCAAGACCCCCATGCACTTACGACATGCGCGTCTTTTACTTATGAATCTCAAGGCATTCATTTATTTGATAAAATAGAAGGCTGTCATTTTAGTATATGTGGCGTGCCTATTTTACCCCTTTCAGCTAAGCTAAGAGACTTAGGTACTTTAAGTTACTAACTGGAGACGAGCCCTATGTACGTTTTAGGTTTAACAGGTTTAATGGCAAGTGGTAAAACCACTGTTGGTAAAATGATAAAAAGCTTTGGCGCTTACGTAATTAACGCCGACGATATTGTATATGAATTACAACAAAAAGATACCGAGCAAACACAGCAGATTGTTGCTCGATTAGGCGATTCTGTTTTAAATGATGATGGTTCTCTCAGCCGTAAAAAGCTTGCAGAGATTGCCGCTGAAACACCTGATTTTCTAGACTTTTTGGAATCTGTTTTTCATCCTGGTGTACGTAGCCGTATGAAAGAATACATACAAGAAGCAAAGAACCGTGGCTACAAACTTGCTGTGCTAGAAGTACCTTTAATGTTTGAAACAGGTGCAGATGTGCTTTGTGATTCTGTCATGCTTTGTTTATGCAACGAAGCCGACCGCAAAAAACGAGCGTTTGAACGTGATGGTATGACAGAGGGAAAATGGGCTTTAGTTAATGCGCGTCGATTAACCCTAGAAGAGCTTATTAGCAAATCAAACCACCTTATTGATACAGATAAAAGCCCTAAAGAAACAAAAGAAGACGTGCAAAGCATCGTCTCCCTTGTTCTTTAACAGATAAAATATTCTCTTATAAAAATATTAATCTATATACCCAAGCGCCATACTTACGTCGCGATCTTTTGCTTGTTCTGGCTCAGGTGTTTTTTCAGCTTCTCTTTGCTGTTCTCGTAAAATTTCACGCTCTTCTTGTAATGAAAGTGCTGCTTTTACAAATTCAGGGTCAGAGACAACGCGTGAATTACCTATCTTAATGCCCTGTTCTTGCGCCATATTACCAACAAGTGCTTTAGATTGATCAACTATTCTTTTTTGAAGGTCAGGGTTATTTTTATAAAGCTTTTCAGCATCTTCCATTGTCATATTATGAACCTGCTGTTTAAGTGTGCCTTCTGTTGGCGCTAGCCCTTGCACTTCTAAGTCTTCAAGAGTGAGGTCTGAAAAAGATTTCTCTTTGTGCGTTTGCTCTACTTTAATTTTAAAATTATCAACATTTTCTAGGGCGCGCTTTTCACCAATACGGTGGTTTTCAGCATCATATTCTACTGTTGGTTCTAGTCTTGTAATTTCGTAAACGCCTTTTTCTGCATCTACACCATATTCAACACCAACGGCTTTTTTAATAAAAGGCATCTCTTTATCATACTCAAACTTACCCATAAGCCCTGTTGTGGGTTGATGATCTTTTTCAAAGACTTTACCTGATTCGTAATTATCTTTTTGCAGGCCTTTATTCGTTTCAACAGCAAATTCTATACCATTACGTTGTTCCATAAAATGCACAACATCTTTGGCCTGAACACGCAGAGGCAAAACGCCTTTTTCTTTTTGCTCTGCTGTAAATTTTCTCATCTCTCCTGCTGATTTTACTTCTGCAACAACATGAGATTTGTCATCTAGTTGTTGATGTTTAAGCACAAGTGTAAGGCCTGATTTTTGACCTTCCTTATCGAGTGGATAGGTCGCATAGGCACCTTCGGAAAAGAAATCTTTAACAGAATCTTGCTGTTTTTCAGCTGTTTTACTCATAAAATTACCCTTATTCGTTCGTCGCTTCACTTATATTTATAGTAAAGGACAGAAATAAGGGTAACCTAAAAAACTGACAGAATTTTTAATTTTTTAACAGATTATTTACCAATGCAGAATGTTGAAAACACAAGATCCAACACATCTTCCGTATCGGTGCGCCCTGTAACAGTACCTATGGCATGGGCAACATCTCTTAAATCCTGTGCTAAAAGCTCAGAAACCGACATTGTATGCCCCTTTTCGTAAAGCTCTATGGCACGATTTAGGTTTTGCAGAGCTTGCTGAGCCGCACTTTTATGTCGTTCTCGTGTTAATAGCGCTGCTTCTGTTGATTTTGCATAAGCCTTATCTATAAGCCCTTTAAGAGCATCAATAACCGGTGCTGTATTAGATTCATCTGCTAGGTTTACAGCAAGCACCGGGTAAGTAACCCCATTTACATCCACTGTTGCTGGAATGTTTTTTTGATGCTGATCTACTTTAGAAACAATAACAAGGCTACGCTCTTTCCTGAGCTTATCAGCCCCTTCTTGATCTAACATAGGGAAATCATCTGCATCTACCACCAAAATAACCAGATCACCCTGTTCTGCGCGTTTAAGCGCACGCTTAACACCCTCTTGCTCAATAACATCTTCTGATTGGCGCAAGCCCGCAGTATCTGAAAGCACAATCGGAAAGCCCCCAATATTTAAGTGCGCTTCTACAATATCACGTGTTGTACCTGCAATAGGGCTGACAATAGCTGTGTCTTTACCCGAAAGTAAATTTGTTAACGTAGATTTACCTGCGTTAGGTTTACCTACAATAACAACGTTAAAACCATCACGAATACGTTCACCAATATCTTGGGCTATAGAATTTTCTAGATTCTGTTTAAGGGTAAAGAGTTTTTCTTTAAGGCCTGCGTCTTCCAGAACATCTAGCTCTTCATCCGGAAAATCGATAGCAGCTTCTACATGAGCAAGCATCAGCATTGTTTGCTCTCGCCAAGATTCAAAAGTACGACCAAGCTGCCCGCCAAGTTGATTTAATGCTTGGCGACGTTGTTCTTCTGTTTCTGCATCAATTAAATCGGCAAGTCCTTCTGCTTCTGTTAAATCCATTTTACCATTTAAAAAAGCACGGCGGCTAAATTCACCTGCTTCTGCTGGGCGAATATTTTCTTGTTCAAGCAGCGCATTCATAATGGATTGAATAACCGCTTTACCCCCATGGCAATGAATCTCAACAACATCTTCCCCTGTAAAAGAGTTTGGTGCTTTAAAGTAGCTTAAAAGAACTTGGTCTAACGCTATGCTGTTATGCTTAATTTCTGTGTAATGTAATTTACGTGTTGGCACATCTTTAAAACTAGGTGCCAGTTTTTCTACCGCTGATTTTGCTGCCTTACCAGACAAACGAATAATCCCGACACCTGCCGGAAGTGGCGCTGTTGCAAGCGCACAAATTGTATCTTTAAAAACCATAGTCACGAGAGAAAATACCCCTGTTGCAAATTTGTTGAATTAAGCTATTATTAGCACATTCCTTAGAAAAAAGATAGAAAGAGTTTTAAAATGCCAGAACTACCAGAGGTTGAAACAGTCTGCCGTGGTATGCGTGATGAGCTCCTAGGCAAAAAAGTTGTTTCTTTATGGAAAAGTGACAAAAATTTGCGTTTTCCATTTAATATTGAGGAGGCATCAGGCATTATTGGCCAAAAAATAACACATATAAAAAGACGTGCAAAATACATTATAATTGGCTTTAAAAACAAAAATAGCCTTATTATTCATTTAGGGATGACAGGGCAGATATCTTTTGAAAAAGAAAATTTAAACATTAAAAAACATGATCATTTTTATATAGAATTTTTTGATAAATTTTATATGAAGTTTCATGATGTGAGGCGTTTTGGTTTTGTTATATACGACCAAACAGCTAATATTTATAAACATAGACTACTTAAAGACCTTGCACCAGAACCCCTAACAGAAGATTTTAATAGTGAATACTTATTTACATTGTTAAAGTCAAGCAATAAAGCCATTAAAGAAGCTATTATGAACAACCATATTGTTGTTGGTGTTGGTAACATATATGCCTCTGAAGCACTTTTTAGAGCAAATATACACCCCGAAATTAAGGCAAAAAATATAACAAGGCATCAAATTGACAAATTGGTGATCTCTATTAAAGATGTACTACAAGAAGCCATTTATGCGGGTGGGTCCTCTATAAACGATTATGTAAAATCAAATGGTGAGCTCGGATATTTTCAGTTAAATTTTAACGTCTATAATAGAGAAAATTTACCCTGTAAAATATGTGAAAATAAAATTATAAAAATTAAACAAGCTGGTAGAAGTAGTTATTTTTGTCCGAGTTGCCAGAAATATTAGAAAAAACTTATATTTTATTTTACTCTCGTTAACTACTTCTGCAAAATAATTTTAATTTAAATATATATTATTATTTTTAATAAACCTTAAGTTGCTTACATAACCAAAAAGAAGAGCGTGCTCATAACACGCTCTTTTTATTTTTTATCGCTCTAATTCATTTATGTAGTCCAAAAAGTAATTTTCCAAATTTGTTAAAAATCGCTCAAACATAATTTGTGCTAAAAACCCTGATTCAAGATAATCCCCTTGTAACTTCACGTTGGATTTTTTGAATGGATTAATTTTGTTTTGCAGATCTGCGCAGATGGCATATTTATAAATATACGTAACCTGTGCCATTAAGGTTTCTATCTGAGAATCTTCTTTAATGCGATCAAAGTCTAAATAGACCTGTTGACCAAAATCATTTAAAGAGCGAATCTCTTGCGCAAAATTTGCCAAAACAGATAAGCAAAAGTTTTTAGCTAATTTGGGGTAAGCCTGTTCAAAGCGTAAAAACATACGCTCAAAACCCTGGTTTACCAAAAAACCCCTGCCGCCTAAAGTTTCTAAAAGAGACTTTTTGGGTGTTGTAGCAACAGGAACCAAGCTCAAAGGAGCATTTTTTACAAAGCATGTCATAAGACACCTCGGTTATATATAATCAATGGAGTTTTAAGAAGGATTGACGGGATTCCGTCTTTTAATACCTATATATGTAGAATAAAACTTTAAACGCACGCCAACCCTTCTCTTATCGCCAAAAGACCATAAAAGAAAAAGTAATATATGTGTGTTTTAGAGTTTTCGTATTCATACTTTTATTCTGCCTTAAAAAGTTTATACTAATCAAGAAAAAATAATAAAAACTTATAAAAAACAGGCTAAATTGATGATTATTGGTATTCCTAAAGAACAAAAAGAAGCAGAAAAGCGCATTTCTCTCACACCTTGTGAGGTTTCTAAACTCGTAAAAGAAGGCTTTACTCTATATATAGAAGAAAATGCTGGCGTTGATGCTGGGTATACGAATGATGATTACAGCAATGTAGGTGCTACAATAGTAACCCAAGCTGATTTATATAAAAAAGCAGAGCTTATTGTTAAAGTAAAAGAACCTGTAGAGGCAGATTTAAGGTTTTTACAAAAACACCACAGCCTTTTTTGCTACTTACACATGGCAGGTAACCCGCATTTAAGCAAAGCATTTAAAGATATTGGACTTACAGAAGCCTATGCCTTTGAAACAGTTAAAATTGGCAACACAACACCTTTATTGGCGCCCATGAGTGCCATCGCAGGTCGACTTTCCGTGCAAATTGGTACAAATTTATTACATAAATCCGCTGGTGGCATGGGTAAGCTTTTAGGTGGGTTTACAGGGCATAGCCAAGGTGTTGTTACAATTATCGGCGCAGGTGTTGCAGGCACAGAAGCAGCAAAGGCGGCTTTAGGGGCTGGCGCTGAAGTACATATTTTAGATGTAAATGAAAAAAGACTCGCGGAATTACAAGAAGAGCTGCCGCACTTAATAACCCATATAAGCACCCAAGCGGAAGTTAACGCACTTTTACCTAAAACTGATCTATTAATTGGTTCTGTTTATCTGGTAGGGCAAGCAGCACCGCATGTGGTTTCCAACAAACAGTTAAAACTGATGCAAAAAGCGGCTGTAGCTATTGATATTTCTATTGATCAGGGTGGATGCTTTGAGTTTTCTGAGCCTTGCACCCATACAAACCCTTATATAGTAAAAGAAGGTGTTATTGTAAGCGCTATTACAAACTTGCCTGGAACCGTGCCTCTCACTGCTTCTGAAGCCCTTTCTGAAGCCATATATCCTTATGTGATAGAGCTTGCCAAAAAGACACCTTCTGAAGCATTAAAGCAGTCTAAAATTTAGACTGCTTTTTAATTATATTTAAAAGACTTATGCTATTTATCTGAGCTCAAAGGGCGCTAAGAACACACGGCCTTTACTTACGCAACGACGTGGGAATTTTTCAGTTGTTTCATAGCCTGCATCTATACAGTCTTCATAGTTTAAAATACTGTAGTCCTTATCCTCAAAAGCTTCGCCTGTATTATAAAAAACGCTACCATCTGGCATGTAACACTTTTCCGGATTGGTCTCATCAAAATTATTACCTACGCGTACGCAATCTTTATAGCTATTTACACGCAATAATTTATTCGCATTTGCAAGTTGTTCAACTGTTTGTGATGTGGACATAAGCCAAAACTCAAAAGTTCTATTTTCATCTTTGAAATAAAGGCTTTTATCTTCCGGGTATGTATAATTTTTAACAACATAAATAGGTTCGTAGACTTTACGATCCACATTTAAAAGCTCAATTTTAATATGGTCATACTCTTTATGGGGCGGTGTTTCTAGGCTTTTAGGGAAGTCTTCTTCCTCTAATTCTGTAAGGCGTTCAATTCTATTAAGCAAAACTGTTGCTTTAAGTTTACCAATTTCCCAACCCATGTTTTTTAAAAGCACATTATTAGGGCCATAAACAGAAATAAGGGCACCTTCAACCTTAGAATTATCTTTAAACAGTTTTTTAAGGTCTAAAGGCTCTTTATCGGTTGCTAGAGCAACCGCGCTTGTAACAAAAAACGCTGAAAAAACGAAAAGCTTCTTAAGCATTAGATTGTTGTCTCCCACTTTCTTGGACGATGGAAAAGGAGTTGCATAACGGTTTCACCTGCAATATCACCATTAAACACACCATCAATAGCCATAATAACGGCAAGATCTATGCCTCTATTAATAGATTCATGGGTCACAATGCGGGCTGTTTTAACAGATTCGGCATAGCCATCGATATGCTCTAAGGCTTCTTCTAGCGTTCGTCCCTCACCTAATGCTTTACCTAGGCGGTAATTTCTTGATGTTTCTACTGTAGACAAGTAAAGATCGCCCATACCCGTAAGGCCAACAACTGTTTCTAAACGCCCACCCATCGCTTGTACATAACGCGCCATTTCTATAAGACCACGGTTTACAATAAGCGCTTTACAGTTGGCACCCCAGCCTAAGCCATCGTTAAGACCTGCAGCAACGGCAACCACATTTTTAAGGGCACCTGCAATTTGCACACCTGTTACGTCATCTGAAAAATACATACGGAAATATGGGTCTGTAATCATATGATCTAACTGCTCAATAACATCTTTATTGTGGGATGCCAGCACAACTGAAGTTGGCTTACCCAATGCAAGATCACGAGAATAAGAAGGGCCGCTCATAACCCCGAAACGGCCAAGGTTTTTAACAGATTCTTGCCAGACTTCGGACATTAATGCACCATCTGATTCACGGAAACCTTTAACACAAAGGATAACTGTATGATCTGTTGTAATATATTTATTAAGCTGTGTTGCAACTTCTGTATTTGCAAAAGCAGGTACAGAAACAATAAGCACTTTAGCTTTTTGCGCCACTTCTTCTATTGTTTTAGTGGCTTTAATTTTTTCATCTAGTTTAATGTCTGATAAATAAAGCGGATTAACGTGATTTTTGTTAATCGATTTAACAACTTCTTTTTCACGCGCCCAACAAAGCACATGATGGCCTGAACGTGCAAAAGTTTGCGCAATAGCTGTACCAAATGCACCAACACCAATAACACCAACCGTAAAATCTGACATTTTATATCTCCTCTAGAGGCCAACGCGGGCGCGCCGACATCGATAGTTCTGAAAATTGATCTATTCTACTATGCATTGCTGCTGCATAAGCAATCATAACTGCATTATCAGTACATAATTTAAGAGGCGGTGCGGCAAAAGTGATACCTTTTTGTGTACAAAGATTTTCTAAACGCTGACGCAACAACTTATTTGCCGCCACACCACCTGCAACAACAAAAGTGTTTACAGCTGTTTGCTCTATGGCACGCTTCGCCTTAATTTCTATAATTTGCGCGACTGTTTCTTGGAAAGAGGCCGCGATATCTGCCTTGCGCTGTTCTGTCATTTCTTCTGTTAAAATACGCTGTCTTACAGATGTTTTAAGACCTGAGAATGAAAAATCAATTCCCTTATTTTTAAGAGGTAGCGGGAATTTATAGGCGTTTTTATCCCCTTTTTGGGCAAGTTTTTCAATTTGAGGACCACCTGGATAGGGTAAATCTAGCATTTTGGCTACTTTATCAAAAGCTTCGCCAATGGCATCATCAATTGTACCGCCTAGAGTGTGATAATCCCCTAAATTTTTCACATGAATAAACTGGCAGTGCCCGCCAGAAACCAATAAAAGCAAATATGGAAAATCAATATCATCTGTTAAATGTGGCGTAAGCGCATGCCCTTCAAGATGATTTGTGCCTATAAAAGGCTTATTAAAGGCAAGGCTTAAACTTTTTGCATACATAAAACCAATCATGACACCGCCTAAAAGCCCAGGCCCTGCTGTTGCAGCAAAGGCATCTATATCTTTAAAAGACATATTGGCTTCTTCTAGCGCTTTTTTTACAAGAGGATCAAAATAGCTTAAATGGGCGCGCGCCGCCACTTCTGGCACAACGCCGCCATATTCTACATGTTCATCGAATTGACTATAAATTTGATTAGCATGAATCTGCGTACCATTGTCGGATATCTCGACAATAGCAACCGCTGTTTCATCGCAAGAACTTTCAAACGCCATAATTTTCATGGTATAAGTATAGCGAATTTTCACCTCAAACAAAAGCGGAGAGCTTAAAAATATGTATTATGTTATCTACGATACTGAATTCACCAGTTGGAAGGGCTGTCACAAAAATGGTTGGCTACCACCTCAGCATAAAGAGATTATACAAATCGCTGCTATTAAAATAGATGATGCGTTCAACGAAATTGAACGCTTTGATGTGTATGTAAAACCAACTTTAAACCCCAAACTTTCTGACTATATTATAGAGCTTACGGGCATTACACAGCAAAATGTGGATGAAAAAGGTTTATCATACAAAGATGCTCTGGGCGCCTTTAAAGATTTTATTGGAGATGCCAAATGCTATAGCTACGGTGGCGACCACATTATTATGCAAGAAAATTGCGACTTAGTTGGTATTGATTGGACTTGTGGCGCTCATCATTTTGACATTTTACCTTTGTACCAACAAGCAGGTATTGATACATCATCATACAATTCTGGTGCTTTATATAAAGCCGTAGGGCTTAATCTAGAAGGGCAGGAGCATAACGCTTTATTTGATGTGATTAGCCTTATTGAAACAGCGAAACATTTAAGCAACAGGGGTATGTTAAAACTGGTGTAAGTAAGTAAATACTAACACCATTTATTTAGCTAATAACCTTAGTTATTATAGGGTTTGTGTTTATTTAACAACGGTTGATACTTTACAAAAAAATACTTAAAATTTATAATGACTATTGCAGATTTAGGAAGACCCTAAAAGAACTGCTTTATTAATTTAGAAAGGATTAATGATAATGCTTTATTCTATGGCTCGTCAGGCTGTATCAGAAAAAGATATGGCGATTGGTATGCGCCTTGTTTACAACTACATGACAGGTGGTGTGGCTCTTACGGCGCTTGTTGCTTACCTACTTTACACAATTAACGGCGGTGCGTTTTTGGCGCAAATCGCAACTTCTGGACTAATGTGGGTATTTCTAATTGCTCAGCTTGGTATTGTGCTAGGTATGGGTTTTGGTATGCACAAACTGCAACCTGCTGTCGCACTAAGCTTATTTGCTGGTTACGCTGTACTTAACGGCTTTACACTCGCACCAATTTTGCTTGTGTACACAGGTGCGAGTATTGTAAACGCCTTTTTAGTAACAACAGCGATGTTTGCTGGTATGAGTTTTGTTGGTTATACAACTAAAAAATCTCTTTCTGGCTTAAGCACATTCTTTACAATGGCGCTTATTGGCCTTATTGCAGCATCTGTTATTAATATTTTTATGAACTCAGATGCTATGAGCACTGCCATTAGCTTTATCGCGATTCCTTTGTTTGCAGGTTTAACTGCATACGATACACAACGCCTTAAAGAATTCTTTATGGTAGAAGGTGCTGATGAAGCAAACCGAGCACGTGTGGCTATTTCTGGCGCATTAAGCCTATACATTAACTTTATTGCAATGTTTATTCACTTGCTTAAGTTTATTGGTGTTGCACGTAGCGAATAGTTCAGTACTATTTAGCAATATAAGGAGGCTCAGTTTAATCTGAGCCTTTTTTATGCCTATGTAACATCTATAACAGCAAAAAGCCCCTCAAATAAGTTTGAGGGGCTTTATATGTATTAAACAGATAGTCTTTTTTAGCTGTTCATAGAATCAAAGAACTCTGCATTGTTCTTCGTTGGAGACATTTTCTCAAGCAAGAACTGCATAGAATCTGTTACGTTCATCGGCTGTAAGATACGGCGTAGCATCCAGATTTTAGCCAAATCGTTTTGTGGGATCAGCAAGTCTTCCTTACGTGTACCCGATTTAGCGATATCTACAGCAGGATATAGACGTTTTTCAACAAGTTTACGGTCTAGGCATAGTTCCATATTACCTGTACCTTTGAACTCTTCAAAAATCACTTCATCCATACGAGAGCCTGTATCTACAAGTGCTGTTGCAATAATTGTTAAAGAACCACCTTCTTCAACATTACGTGCCGCACCAAAGAAACGCTTAGGACGTTGTAGGGCATTGGCATCTACACCACCCGTTAATACCTTACCAGAGCTTGGAATAACCGTGTTATAAGCACGGGCAAGACGTGTAATAGAGTCTAACAAAATAACGACATCTCTTTTATGTTCAACAAGGCGTTTTGCTTTTTCAATGACCATTTCAGCAACTTGTACGTGGCGAGAAGCTGGTTCATCAAATGTTGAGCTAATCACTTCACCTTTTACAGAGCGCGACATATCTGTCACCTCTTCTGGACGTTCGTCAATAAGCAGTACAATCACATCTGAATTTGGGTAGTTTTTCTCAATTGAATGCGCAATAGATTGAAGAAGAATCGTTTTACCTGTACGCGGTGGCGCAACAATAAGAGAGCGTTGGCCTTTACCAATAGGGGCAACAAGGTCAATAACACGACCTGTCATATCTTCTAGGCCTTCCATTTCCATAACATATGGCTCATCTGGGTAAAGAGGTGTTAAGTTTTCGAAGGCGATACGCTTACGCAAATCAGATGTTTCATCTTGGTTAACTGAATCCACTTTAAGTAAAGCAAAATAACGTTCACCAGGGTTTGGCGCACGTACAGGACCTTCTACTGTATCACCTGTTTTCATACCACAGCGGCGGATTTGGCTTGGGCTTACATAAATATCATCTGGACCCGGCATATAGCTTGCTTCTGTTGAGCGCAAGAAACCAAAACCATCTTGTAAAACTTCTAGCACACCTGTGCCAACAACTTCTTGCTCTTCTGGTAGACGCAGTAAAATTTCAAATAAAAGTTCTTGTTTACGTAGAGATGAAATATCTTCACAGCCTAGATCAAGTGCCATTTGGCCAAGAGTATCCATAGATTTCTTTTTAAGCTCTGGAAGATAGATTGTTTCAAAAGTTTCGCCTGGTTCAGCCTTACGGCGCTCTGGCAAACCATTTTTCTTTTTATGGTCATCTGAAACGTTGGCGTTATGATTTGAATTATTGTGTTTTTTATGATTACGAGAGGTATGTTTTTTATGTTCTTTTGGCTTAGATTCTGCCTTAAGTGGCTCTAGCGCAGGTTTTGCTTTAACCTCTGATGTTGTAGCGCCGGCTGCTTGTGCAGGTGCTTCAAAACGAATTTCTTCTTTAAGCTCTGTCGTTGGCTTAACAGAAACTTCTTTTTTAACACTGCGCTTACGTACGGGTTTGCGCTCTGTAACTGTTTCTGTTGTTGCTGCTTTATCTACAGATAAAGTTTTCTTTTCTACTTTTTTCTCTTCGACTGTCATGAAAATAATACCTATACGTAAAAATTGTGATAATTTTTTTGAAATGAGTTTTTTAGATTTTTTAATAAGATGGTTTAAACATAGCTCTAAGCGCTGTCACTGTCAACCTTATGTAACAATATTTGTGGGGGCATTGCCCGATAATCAAGACCCTGTGCGATTTTTTTTCAACAGTACATACAATGCACCTGCCCCACCATGTCTTGGTAAAGCGGTATGAAAAGCAAGCACCTGCGTATGCCCCATAAGCCATTGATGGATTTGAGATTTAATAATACCCATATCGTTAAAGTCCCCGTATCCCTTGCCTTTTCCGTGGGTAATGAGCACAACTCTTGCGCCTTGCGCATACCGCGCATGTAAAAAAGACATGCTCTGGTTATACGCCTGTTCTAACGTTAAGCCATGCAAATCTATGCGCCCTTGAATAGGGAATTGACCTTGTCTTAATTTTTTAAGAATTTTGTCATCTAAAGAGGGTAAGTGGCCATAAATAAGGTCTGATGTATGAGATTTCAGAATAAATTCTTTATAACGTTCTTTTAAATTTTGCTGAGTTTGGGCAAAAGTGGCGTAATCTTCTTTTTCTGACCCTCTAAAAAAGCTCTCAGCGTCTATTTGAAGAGGTTTATGTTCTTCTGGTTTGTTCGTGGTCGTTTTTTCAGTAAAAAGGCTCTCTGTAAGCTTATGCGCTTCTTGGATCATATCATCAAAGTCATCCACCGCATCAAAGTCATCTGCTTTGTTTATATCGCTAGTTGATATCTGTTGAGAAGGAGACAAAGCCCCTTCCTTTACAGAAGAGGCTTTGGTTTTACCAGCAACCACCCGCTTTTTATTTTTAAGCGGTGTGACATCTGCTATTTCGTCTTCCCAGTCCCAATCTTTAGTCATAACTTATTAGGTTTTCTGTTTTAGGTTCTGGACTTAAGTATTTCATACGCCATGCACGGTATTCTTCTACAAAACCATGTTTAGCAAATACAAGTGGTTTTGCTTTAAGCGCCTGTTTAAGCGTTTTACCTACCTCATACTCTGGCTGGCCTAAAGCTTCTTGAGCACGGGCAAGAGATTCTAGCACTTCCCTATCTGCACGATCCTCACGGGCTAAGTTAAGCACACGGTAAGCTTCTTCAAATTCACTTACATACAAATAAATAAGGCCTTCAAAGTAATGTTTTTGTACGGCTTTGGCTGTTTGCTCGATAAGTTTTAAACCTTCTTTTTTAAGCTTATTGCTATTGCTACCGTTATCACTTAACGAAAGCCACTTATTTAAAATTTCAGGTCGTGGGCATTGTTCAAAAGCATTCGCAAGCTCTTTAATGGCTTTAGATTCTTTACCTAAAGATTCTAAAATATCTGCCTTTAAAAGCAATAAAGGTGCAAAGTTAGGGATAACCTTTAAACCTCTTTTAACAGATTCCATCGCTTCAGCAGCGTTTTGAGCTTCTAGCAACCTATGTGCTTGCTCTGTACATAGGCAAGCTTCATAAAACTCTTTCTTATCGGTATTAAAAACGCCTTGTTTACCAATGCGAGACATTAAATCAAGTGCTGTATCTAACTTACCTGTTTTTAGAGCAGACTCAAAAAATGCAGCCAATGCAAAAGGGCTATCTTGTTTTTCGTTCAACGCTTGCTCTGCATAAACACGTACAGCCGACCAATCATTACGACGGCGCGCCAGTTGAATAAGCCCACGTAAACCTAAAAAGGCTGTATTTGGGTTTTCTGCCATTTTTTCGTAACGACGGGTGGTTTTTTCTGAAGGAGCTTCTAAATAGAAGGTTTCTGCAATAATAGACGTGCTCTCTGCATTTGGAAGCAACTGTGTTGCTTTTTCAGCAAGCATTTTAGCTTGCTGGTGTTTGCCAGAAGCTGTTGCCTCTAATGAGCCTACAAGTGCTTTTACGCCTTCTTCCAAGCGCTTTTCGCGGCGGTCTTCTTTAAAACGTTTCGGCAAGTTTTTAAGCCATAAACTTAAGCGGAACATAAGCATGCTGATAAACACAAGTAAAGACAGCACCACAAATGCAAAGAACAAAGATGTTCTTACCTCATAAGGGCCCCAGTTAACAGTAATGTCGCCAGGGTATTCTAGGCCAATATAGCCTATGGCTGTTAAAACAAGTACTGTAAGTACAATGTTTAAAGTATGCATCATGGTTTATATCCTAAAATAAAACTTTGTTGAACATCCGCTAAAGCTTTTGTTTGTTGGCTATATAAGGTAATAAGCGCACGCAAATCATTCAAGCGTGTATCGGCACCTAAAGGTGCTGCTTGCAAAATATGAAGCGCTTCTTGTGTTTTACCACGGGCAATCGCATAGCGTGCTTCATAAATAGCTTTTAGCCAAGGATGAGCTGTTTCTTCACCTACTGATTTACGTACAGAAACTAAGCCTTTAATATTTTGTTTAATATGAACGAAAAACGCCTTGGCTTTATCTGTAAAGGTTACATATTCTGCATAGTTTGGTGCAGTATCGGCAACTTGTTTGCGTGGTGGGTGTAAACGTGCTGCTTCACCTGCAATAAGCTGAACCTCTGCAAAGGTTACAGAGCCTTCTTTTGGTAAAAGCTCTTTAAGCATTTTAAGTTTATCCGCTACTTCTGGCATTTGTGCGGTTGTGCGGGCAAAATTCTCAATAAAAGCGATTTCTTCTGCAGATACAGCACCTATTTGGAAACGATTATCAAGCACAACAAGCTGTTGAGACAAAAACACTTTTGTTAAATCTTTAATTTTACCAAAATCTGGCTTTGCTTCTGCTTTTAAAGATTCTATTTGTTGTTTATGTGCAAGTACACGTTTATTTAAACTATGCATCGCATCTGAAAGCACACGAATTTGCTGTGAACCTTCTTCTAAGCTTGCTGCCATAACGCCTACAAGCTCTTTAACTTGTGTTTGTACCTGAGCTGTTTCTGTAGATGCTTGCGCTGTTGTAGATCCCTCTGTTTGCTTTTCAGAAGTTTCTTTTTCTTCTGCTCCATTATCAGCTGTTTGTTCTTCAGAGCTTACCTCTGCTGGCTTTTCAGCAATAACTTTAATTTCTGTCGGTTTTGTTTTAAGTTCTATTTGCGTACGAGAAACAACTGATTTTTGTTCTTGCGGTTCTTCTACAATTAGATCTAGCATTGCCTCATCAACAGTAGGTTTAGAAACAAAAAGCACAGCAGCCGCGCTAAATAAACCTAAAGCAACAACTGTTAGCCAAGTTTTTTTTGATTTAACCAGCTTTTTAACCATTTTCTAATCCTTTAACCAATCCAAAATTTGTGGTGCGTAGTACGTAATAACAAGATCTGCACCTGCGCGCTTAAAAGCGACCATTGTTTCAAGCACCACTTTTTTCTCATCTAAGGCCCCTGCCAGTGCTGCATGCTTAATCATAGCATATTCACCGCTTACGTGGTAGGCCGCTACAGGTAAAGAAGTATTTTCTCGGATGCCTTTAAGCACATCTAAGTACAGCGTACCTGGCTTAACCATAAGCATATCTGCACCTTCTTCAATATCCACCATAGATTCTTCTAGAGCAAGCTCGTAGTGGCGATAATCTGCCTGATAAGCCTTACGATCTCCCTGCTTTAAGCTACAACCAGCAGCACCTCTAAATGGGCCATAAAGGTCTGATGCAAATTTAGAAGAATAAGAAAGCACACCCACATCTTCAAAACCCGCTTCATCTAAAGCATCACGAATCGCCATGACTTGACCATCCATCATCGCAGATGGTGCAATAAAATCTGCACCAGCTTCTGCAGCATTAATAGCTTGTTTTTGTAGGTTTTCTAGCGTTAAGTCATTATCCACATGGTCGTTAATTAAAACGCCGCAATGGCCATGGGTTGTGTATTGGCAGAAACAAGCATCGGCCATAATAACCATATCTGGGGCTTGGTCTTTCACAATACGTATCATACGTGCAATAAGGCCTTCTTCATCCCATGTATCAGAGCCTTCTTCATCTTTATGATGTGAAACACCAAAAAGCATAACAGCTTTAATACCTTTTTCCCAAAGCATGTTAATTTCAGCAGCTAGGGCTGTTTCCCCCACACGAAATACACCTGGTAAACTATCGCTTTCTGCACGGCCTTCTAAGCCTTCTTCAACAAAAATAGGGTAAACAAAATCATTTGCTGTGAGTTCTACACGGCTAATTAAGTCTCGGATTGTTTTGTTTTTACGTAAACGACGGAATCGAAACGGAAGATCAAATGACATTTTTGGCCCTTTCTACCATGCTTTTTAAGCTTGGATTTTCTGATACATATACCTGCTGTTGCCCCAAAACATCTGCCACTTGCTGACTAATACAGACATACAGATGCCGATTAAGCTCTATTTCTTCTTGTTGACAGAGCTGAATAAACCTTTGGGCAGAAGCTTTGCTAAAAAGTAGTATAACGCATCTTTTTTGTTCGGATAAAGCTTCTTTTACATCTTTTGGTAAATTATCTGCAAATAAGGTTTGGTATATCTGTTTATAAACGACTGTATGACCTTTTTTTTGCAAATTTTCATACCATAAATTTTCAGAAATATTACTGGTATAATGAATACATTTTTGGGGTTTTATATTAAGTTTTTCCGCAAATTCTAAGGCATTTTTAGCTTTTACATAAGTCACTTGCAACTGGCGTGCAAGCAAAAGCTTGTAAGCCGAATAGCTAAATGTATAAAGCGGATTATCTGTTTTTAAAATTTGCGCAGTATAATGGCTTGTTACAAGACCTAGACCTTCTTCATCCTGATAAGCAATAGGCGATGTTTCAGATAAAGCAAAACCCAAAGCCTGAATGCCTTGGGTCTTCAATTCTGCGAGTCTATGGTCTAACGCATGGCGCGCACTTGGGACAATCCACATAGAAAGTCTACCCTTTAGCGACCTTCTTTAACGCGTTTAATAATATCTGCAGCGCCTTGGTTTAACAGATCTTCTGCAACCTCTAAGCCTAATTCCTCTGCCTTTTCGTAATCACCTTTATGGCGGGCGCGTAGTA
This sequence comes from Pseudomonadota bacterium, assembly GCA_018623135.1. Lineage (GTDB taxonomy): Bacteria > Pseudomonadota > Alphaproteobacteria > UBA1280 > JAAZVW01 > JAAZVW01. Next base: position 18,558 of record JAAZVW010000011.1, on the reverse strand, counting down.
CAGCTGTACCATCTGGCTCTGCCACTAAAGCTAAAAAGCGTAAGTTACCTGCTTTGGTTACTTCACAGTAGCCTGCAATAGGTGTATGGCAATCACCATCTAGCTTACGTACCATCGCACGTTCTGCATTCAAGCAAACTTCTGTTTCTTTATCGTTAATTTTTTCAAGAAGGACGATAAGCTCTTTGTTTTCAGCTAAGCATTCAACACCAATTGCGCCTTGACCTACTGCTGGCATCAGCATATCGGGTTCAAGAACTTCTTCTACCTCTTTCATAAGGTTTAGGCGATCAATCCCTGCTTTAGCAAGAATAACAGAATCACAAACATCTTCAGTAATTTTAGCCATACGTGTTTGCACATTACCGCGGATTGGCACAATTTCTAGATGAGGAAATGTGGCACGAATTTGAGAAGCACGGCGGCAAGAAGAGGTACCAACACGGCCACCTTCAGGTAAAGCAACAAGTGATTTACCAATAACAATATCACGAATATCTGCACGTGGTAAATAAGCCGGAATGGCAAAACCATCGTTTAAAATAGCCGCGACATCTTTCATGGAATGTACAGCAATATCTGCTTCTTTATTCATCAGGCAAGATTCAATTTCTTTCACAAAGGCGTCTTTACCGCCAACTTTAGAAAGATCACCCATGAATTTATCACCTGTTGTCGTGACAAAGTGAAGTTCGTAGTCTAACCCATGTGTTTCTTTAAGAAGATCACCCACCATGCGCGCTTGAATTTGCGCAAGCTTAGACTGACGTGTTGCTATACGAATTTTTTCCATCGGACTCTAATCCTTGTTATTGAGTACCTAGTGGTTTTACATCAAAATAGATAAAAGAACAAGTTTTGTAAGGATTTTATTCTAAAGTTTTGATAGAGCGTTTTTTAGGAAGAAGTACATGAAACTGCCCTTGCGCCTTTTGATGCCCTGCTTTTTGTTCTGCCTGCACACCAAAACCAAAGTAAATATCCCCACGTAAAATACCCTTAATCGCACCGCCTGTATCCTGTGCAGACATCAGCTTGCAAAAGTTTTCATCCGTAAGGCTTACTTTTGCATTCAAAAATAGCGGAAGCCCTAACGGGAATTTGCTCGGGTCAATAGCCAATGAGCGTTCTTCTGTAAGTTCCACGCCTAAAGACCCATAAGGACCACCTTGCTTTTCAGTAAAGAAGATATAACTTGGGTTTTGATTAAAAATGTCTTGATGTTTATCAGGGTTATCGAGCAAAAATTGACGAATACTTTGCATAGATACATTTTCTAACTCTAAGTAACCTTTGTCTGCCATATAACGACCTATGGCTTGGTATTTATGACCGTTTTGGCCTGCATAACCTAAGTTAATCATACGACCAGAAGGAAGCTCTACACGCCCAGAACCCTGAATATGTAAAAAGAAAGCATCAATAGGAGAATCCACATAAACAAGAGGTTCTACTGTTTTAAGTAAGCCTTGCTCTATGGCTGCACGGTCTAAATAAGGCACAAGTCTTTGGCCTTTAATTTGTCCGACAATGCGTTTGTATTGCAATTCTTCTGGCAAATCATCAATAAAATCAGAAAGTTTCGCCACAAACATATCTTTAGGGCGCGGATAAAGAGGGGTGTTATAGCGCTCTGTTTGTGTAAATGAGCCTTTTAAAAAAGGTTCATAATATCCTGTAAATAAACCTTCACCTTGATCAGGTTTAACAAGGTAAAGTGTCAGCTCCTGCTCAATAACAGGCCTAATATTTTCAGCTTCTGTACGGATAAGACGTTCACAAAAAGGCGCCCAATCTTCGTAAAACCCAAAACGAGGGTCATCGTGTAAAGGACCTTTGCGGTTTAAGTATACGCCACAGCTTTTAACAAGAGCTGGGTAAGCCTTGCTAAAGTCATCTTCCCTCCAGCCTTTAATCGCAGAAAAGGACGATTTTTTTAACTCAAATTTAAAAATTTCCTTTTGAGATTCTAAAAATTGAAAAACAACAGCTGCTAATAAGCAAAAACAAACGACTAAAAGAATAATTCTGTTATATTTCAGTTTATTAGATATATTTTTCATAAATTTTAGACCTTAGAAATTATTAGAAATTTTTAACTGTTTCAACAAGCGCTTCAAGGTTTTCCATAGGTGTTTCAGGTAAAACACCATGGCCTAAGTTAAAAATGTAACCTGGCTTTTTGTGGCCAATTTCTAGCATTTTTGTCACTTTTTCACGGATAATTTCAGGTGTTGTTAACAGTAAGTTAGGGTCTAAATTACCCTGAATACAAACTTTACCCTGAAGTTTTTCATGTGCCCAAGCTAGATCAATGGTTGTATCAAGCCCTAAGCCTTCAAAATGCGCATTATGGGCAGCAAATACTTCAAGCTGATGGGGGTGAATGCCTCTTGGGAACAGGATAATAGGCACTTCTGGGTGTTTATCTTTTAGAAGCTTAGCCATTTTAAGTAAAGGTTTAAGCACGCAACGTTCAAATTGCTCTGGTGAATGAACCGCCGCCCAAGAATCAAAAATTTGTACCGCTTCTGCACCTGCTTTAATTTGTTGGCTTAAGTAATGAACAGATGTTTCGATAAGCAAATCAATGAGCTGATCATAAGCCTGCTGGTGTTTAAGAGAAAAGCTTGTTGTTTTCGCATAGTTTTTAGAGCTACCGCCTTCAATCATGTAGGTAGAGACAGTCCAAGGTGCGCCACAAAAACCTATAATAGTTTGATTTTCTTCTAGTTTTTCTTTAACGCCACGTACTGTTTGGTAAATAGGCTCTAATTTTTTATCAATATTATTTTTTTGAGCTGAAAGTTTTTCAATATCTTCAACAGAGATCGGCGGAAGCTTTGGTCCTTCACCTTTTTCGAATGTAAGTTCTTGACCTAAAGCATGAGGAATAACAAGAATATCAGAAAATAAGATCGCGGCATCCATACCAAAACGCCTTAAAGGCTGAAGTGTGACCTCTGTTCCAAAATCAGGATTATAGCATAGATCTAGAAAACCACCCGCTTCTTGACGTAAAGCACGATATTCGGGTAAAGAGCGCCCAGCTTGTCTCATCATCCAGAAAGGGGGTCTTTTTACTTCTCTTAAATTTAAAGCCTCTAATAAAGGTTTCATTTATCCACTTATCCCTTAATCATAATAATTATAATAAATAAATTTATTAATTTTTATTGTTATTGTTTTTGAAGCTGTGAAACTTGAGGATAACTTTTAAAAACCTCTTATTAACAATAAGTTACATATAAATTTCTATGTGATCTTTTTTGTGAAGTACGCACAGCATAACCTGAAAGCTTTTTTTTGAAAATAGAAAAAACAAAAGTTATACACATTGGCTAACTTTGCTGTTTTTGGAGTAAGTTGCTATAAAATAAAGAAATAATTTTATAAAATTGCCCCTTGTGGATTATGTGAATTCTGTGGATAATGGGGATGCTTAAAATTAACTCCTTAATAAAGAATAGAATATATTGTTATGAATGTTGTGGAACTTTTATTTTTAATAGCCTTAGGCTTTTTTGTTTTTAGTCGTTTCTTCTCTATGAAATTACCAGAAGATCAACAAAAACCAGAAGCAAAAATAATCCCGCTAAAGATGCCTAAAAAACCTGAAATTGATATTGAGGGTCTAGAAGGTATGGCGCAAATTAAAGCAGCTGATCGTGACTTTAATGAAAAGGATTTTATTGAAGGGGCTACTTCTGCATTTGAGCTATATCATAAGGCTATTACAGAAGATGATGAAGACATGTTAGAAGACTTGCTTTCACCTAAATTGTTTGATCAATATTTAGAGCAAGCAGAACGCTATGATGAAGCTGGTGAACAGATGGCTTTTGCTATTAAAGAAGTTAATGTAGAAATTATGGATGCCCGCTTATCTGGCAGAACAGCGATTATTGAAGTGAAATATCATGCACGTATTGCGCAGGCGATATTGGATGCTGATAATGTCGCAACACAAGGGAATCTGGAGGATTTCCAAGAAGTGACTACTGTTTGGACTTGGGCAAGATCTGTTGATGCTGAAGACTTAAACTGGGAACTTGAAAGCATCGATAACGTTCAGTAGGTAAATACCTACTTACATAAATAAGATATTCATAAATAAATTAATAAAAATGGAATAACAACATGTATTATTTAGGACTTTTATCAGCCCATGTTATTTTTATAATCACATGGTTCGCAGCACTTTTTTATCTACCACGTTTGTTTGTTTATCATCGTGCCAATGCCAACAATGAAGACGTTAAAAATGTACTTAATTTAATGGCGCGTAAACTCTTTTATTACATTATGACCCCTTCTATGGTGCTTGTTTGGTTTTTAGGTGTAAACCTTGTTTTAGAACAGCCAGAAGCATACCGAGATGCCGGGTGGTTACACACGAAAGTATTCCTTGTTTTTATTCTTTCTTTGTATCATATCAGCTTAGGGTATTACCGTAAGCGTTTACAAATTGATAAATGCGAACGTTCGGAAAAATTCTTCCGTATTTATAACGAGGTTCCTTCAGTTATTTTAATTGTTGTAATCTGCCTTGTTTTCTTTAAACCCTTTTAATTTTGAGGATTGTCTATGAAACACCTGGTCATTATTGATGGCATGAGTTTCTTCTTTAGGGCGTACCATGCGGTGCGCCCTTTAAACCGTGCTGATGGCTTGCCAACAAATGCTTTATACGGCTTTAGCCAAATGCTGGTAAAGCTTTTGAACGATCTTAAGCCTGACTATTGTGCTGTAGCTTTAGAATCTAAAGGCCCAACCTTCCGTAAGGAGATGTTTGAGGCTTACAAGGCACATCGTAGTGAACCAGATGAAGAAATGCGCCAGCAATTCCCTTACTTTGAGCCTATGGTAGAAGCTTTTAGTATTAAAGGCGTAGGTGCCGAGGGGTATGAGGCGGATGATGTGATTGCCACATTGGTAAAAAAGTATAAATCAGATGTTAAAATTACCATTTTGTCTTCGGATAAAGACCTTTATCAGTTGATAGATGACCAAGTAACCATGCTTGATACAATGAAAGATCGTCAAATATCTTTTGCAGAAGTTGAGGAAAAGTTTGGCGTAGGTCCTGATAAAGTTATTGAAGTGCAGGCACTTATTGGGGATTCTGCAGATAATATCCCTGGTGTTAAAGGTATTGGCCCTAAAGGTGCGGCAACACTTATCCAGAAATATGGTAGTTTAGACAGTCTTTACGATAACTTGGATGAGCTTAAAGGTAAGCAAAAGGAAAACTTAGAAACCTTTAAAGATGAAGCTTATCTTTCTTATAAACTAGTGACACTTGAGCAGGATGCACCCGTTCAAGAAAGCCTAGAAGAACTAGATTTTGAGCCAAATTTAGACAAGGTCATCGACTTTTTAAATGAGATGGAATTTACACGCCTTGCTCAACGCTTAGCAGGAAAATCTGAAAAAAATATCCCTGCTAAAAATCCAGAAAAAAAGCATGTTGAGACTACATATACAGCGGTACAAAGCCTAGAAGAGCTAGAGAAATGGATCTCTCGTATTAAAGATAAAGGTTATTGTGCAATAGATACTGAAACAACAAGTTTAAATGCTCATACTGCGGATCTTGTTGGTATTTCATTGGCTATAGAAGAGCATGAAGCTTGTTATATTCCTTTAACGCATCTTTCAGATATCTTTAACCCGGTTGATCAGCTTGATAAGGTATTAGTTTTAGAAAAGCTTAAGCCACTTCTTACAGACGAAAACATCCGTAAAGTAGGTCAAAACATTAAGTATGATATGCTGATCTTTTTAAATGAAGGTATTTTGCTTAAAGGTGTTGAAGACACAATGGTGATGTCTGCTGTATTGCATGCAGGGTTACACAACCATTCTATGGATGCTCTTGCTGAAAAATATCTTGATCATAAATGCATTTCTTATAAAGAAGTTTGTGGTACAGGCCAAAAACAAATTACGTTTGATCAAGTGCCTATAGATAAAGCAACTGCCTACGCCGCTGAAGATGCGGATATTACACTACGTTTATATCATTTGTTTAAAGATAAATTAGATAAAGAACCAAGCTTAAAAGAGCTCTACATCTCTACCGAGCGCCCGCTTATTTCTGTTTTAACTAAAATGGAACATAATGGTGTACTTGTTGATAGAGAAGCCTTAGAAAAGCTTTCTGTGGAATTTGGCGAACAAATCAAAAACCATGAACAAGCTATATATGATTTAGCGGGTGAAGAGTTTAATATTTCTAGCCCTAAGCAGCTGGGTGATATTCTTTTTGGTAAATTAGGTATAGAAGGTGCTAAAAAGACCAAAACAGGCTTTAAAACCGATGTTTCTGTACTTGAGAAGCTAGAAGAAGAAGGGTATGAAATTGCCCGACTTATCCTTGAATATCGTCAACTTTCTAAGCTTAAGAGCACTTATGCAGATGCCCTTGTAAAGGATATTAACCCTAAAACAGGACGTGTACATACCTCATATCATCAAAATGGTGCAGGTACAGGGCGCATGAGTTCTTCTGACCCTAATTTACAGAATATTCCAATTCGTACAGAAAATGGTAAACGTATTCGTCAGGCTTTTATTGCTGATAAGGATAAAGTTATTATGGCCGCCGATTATTCACAAATCGAGCTGCGTTTATTAGCACACGCATCGGGTTCTGAAGCCTTACAAAAGGCTTTTAACGAAGGTTTTGATATTCATAGATTTACAGCAAGCCAGATTTTTGGTGTTGAACCAGATGCAGTAACTTCTGAGCAAAGGCGTGCCTCTAAAGCCATTAACTTTGGTATTGTTTATGGTATGGGCGCGTTTTCACTTTCGAAGCAAATAGGTGTAAGCACAAAAGAGGCGAAAGCCTATATAGATGCTTATTTTGAGCGTTATTCTGGCGTTAAACCTTTTATGGATAAAACAATAGAAGATTGTAAAGAAAAAGGTTATGTGGAAACGATATTTGGTCGCAGAAACCATATTCCTAATATTAATTCTTCTAATGGTATGATGCGTTCAGGCGCTGAACGAGCTGCTATTAATGCACCATTACAAGGCGCAAACGCTGATATTATTAAGCGTGCAATGCGTAATATTCAAAACCGTTTGGAAGAAGAAAACTTAGAAACTAAAATGCTTATGCAAGTACATGATGAACTTGTGTTTGAAGTGCCTCAACATGAATTAGAAAAGGCAAAAGCACTTGTTTTACAGGAAATGGAATCTGTAACTAAGCTTTCTGTGCCTTTGAGTGTCGGTATTGATATTGGTGATAACTGGCAACAGGCGCATTAATAGATTAAAGAAAGGTATAAAAATGACAGTATTTGCAAAAATAGTAGCAGGGGAATTACCTTGTAACAAAATTTACGAAGATGAGTATATTTTAGCATTTCATGATATTAATCCTGATTATAAGGTGCATGCTTTAGTTATTCCTAAGTCCGGTCATTTAGAGGGCATTCAGGATGCTCAAATGTCAGACAAAGAGCTTTTAGGTCATCTTATGTCAAAAATACCTCTTATTGCAGAGAAATTAGGTGTAGATAAGACAGGTTATCGTGTTGTAACAAACAATGGCCCAGATTCGCATCAGGAAGTCCCTCACATTCATTTTCATATTCTTGGGGGTGAATCCTTAAGAGGTCTTTAATAAATGATTTAAACGGCTTTACTTAAAGCCGTTTTTTTATGCCTTAAGAGGTAATCACCTCTTTTATTTGCTGAGTATATCAATAACAGATATACAATATCTTTTTTATATGGGTTATCTATTTTTCAGATTGTATTCATATTTTATCTTACTGTTGTACTAAAGACACAATTTATAAAAATATAATATATACACATAACTTTACATAATAACCATTGGTGTTAGTTTGTTTTAACTTGCATACAATATTTAATTTTAAGTATAAAATTTATCATAATTTATCGTTATATTTGTATCATTTTGAAACTTTTATTTTTTTGTATAAATATGTTTCTTTTTAAGAATATAAATTTTTTAAGTTTTTATGTAATTTTAGGTTAAAATGTCTTTAATTTTCACCGTTAATTTGTTACAAAATTATTGTATATATTTGAAGCTTTTTTAGAAGTTTAATAGCTTGTTATTTTTGATAATTTTTAGCTTGTCTCGGCTTATTTTTATAAATTTAATATTTAAAAAATTTTTTGTACATACCCAAATTGGTTGTTATTTTTTTATGCAACTTATACAAGATATTTGTTTTTTTAATGTTATTTACTATTTTAGATTAAATGTATTTATTTTTATTTAATATTAATATTTTATATATATGTTTGTTTGTGTTTATTAACTTACTTTTTGGTGATTTTTTTAAAAATTATTATCTGAAATAACAGATGGTTTTTAACGTCTTTAAAATATATAAAAACAAAAAATATACAATCATAAGTTATATTGTATTTATTCTATATATTTTTTTGTGATTTTAAGTCATTCTTTCTGATTTTTTATAAGAAAAATAATGACAATTGTGCTATAATTTCATAAGAGCAAATAAAGAAAAATAGAGAGATTAATTTAATAGGAAAATAGCTTAATATTTTTCGAGATTTCCTCTTCTTTTCTTTTTTGCTTGGTAGCATTTTTATTATAAAAAACAGTTAAAATGATTCAAAATAAAACATATTTTATTTATATTTTTTGATTGTTTTTTAATAGGTATAGGTTGTTTAATTTTGGATAAATTAACTCAAAATAATATAAATTGGCATAATATTTTGTCTGGAAAAACAAAAATTGATCTATTAGCCCTACAAGGTGGAGGGGCTTTAGGCTCTTATCAGGCTGGATTGATTTTAGGATTGCTAGAAAACACAAATATCAAATTTAAAGCTATTTCAGGCGTTTCTGCAGGTGCTATTAACGCTATGTATATCTTAGATGCCTTAAAAGGCTCTGAGGGTCTTTCTGATGCGCCTAAAAAAGTCTCATTATCGAACAGATTATATGATTTATGGATAAATAAATCGGTTGATAATGATACAGTTAAGTTTGGTAAACTTAAAATATGTTTTAAATTTTTACAGTATCTGAGCTCTTTTTGGTTGTTCGTTTTGAGTTTTGGTCGCTATAAATCTCCATTGCTACCTCTTTTGGAGGGTTTAAACTTTGATGATATTAATGCTTCCGATATTGTTTGTTTCACAACGTCTATGCATGTAAGTGGTCTAAAGCATAAAATATCTACTCAACCTCATCTTTCTGTGGCGACAACGCAGGCTTCTGCTTCTATACCCTTTATGCTCCCCCCTGCTCGCTTAGATGATGGTTATTATGTAGATGGCGCAGCGCATAATTTGTTTATAAGGCAACATGTGGCGCGCAACCCAGCTCTTGTGAAACCCTTAGATAGCATAAAAGATACAGCTGAATCGGAACAGATTGTTCTAGCGCTTACATTGGCAGAGACTGTCCGTGAAACAAACCCGAATAAATCTTGGACATTTTTAAGAAAGTATTTAACTGAGCCTTATATAAAAGAGCTAGACATTATAGAAGACTACAGAAAACAAGGCAGAAAAATTACTCTATTTGAAATTGAATTAAAAGGTGTCTCACCTTTGCTTATTTTCTGGCCATCCCGTAAATTGACAGAGAGACTTTTTGCCCAAGGCAAAGCCGATGCTCTTAAATATATGAAAGAGTCACCAGATATTTTGTAGTTAAAATGTGCTTAGTCAAGGAGGTTAAAACCCTCCTTTTTTTGTGCTTAAAAACATAATATTTAAGCTTTTTGGTTGATATTCTATGCATTAGCTCTTATATAGGCTTATGTTTTCTTTCTAATTATATAGTTTTATAAAGGTTTTTTGATCATGGAACAGTATTTTGATGTGGTTGTTATTGGTGCAGGTCATGCAGGTTCTGAAGCTGCTGCTGCCGCCGCGCGTATGGGCTGTAAAACACTTCTTTTAACAGCGAATTATGACACAATCGGTCAAATGTCATGTAACCCTGCAATTGGTGGCTTGGCTAAAGGTCACTTGGTGCGTGAGATTGATGCCCTAGATGGCGTTATGGCACGTATCACAGATAAAGCTGGCATCCAGTTTAGAATGCTAAATGCATCTAAAGGTCCTGCAGTTCGTGGGCCGCGTGCTCAGGCAGACCGTAAGCTATATCGCTATGCTATGCGTGACGAGCTAGAAAACACAGAAAACCTTACAATAAAACAAGCTATGGTTAAAGATATCTTAATCAACGAAAATGGTGTTGCAGATACTGTTTTAACAAACGTTGGCTGGGTCTTTAAAACGAAAGCTGTTGTAATGACAACAGGCACTTTCTTAAAAGGTCTTATTCATATTGGTGAAGCGAAGCAAACAGGTGGCAGACAGGGTGAGCAGTCTTCTGAGCTTTCTGATACTTTGCGCCGTCTTAACTTTAAAGTTGGTCGATTAAAAACAGGTACGCCTCCGCGTGTTGATACACGTACTATTGATTATTCCCAGCTTGCAGAGCAACCAGGCGATGATAATCCTCAAGGCTTTTCTTATTTAACAGAAAAGCTAGAGCAGAAAATGGTGCCTTGCCACATTACATATACGAACCCTGAAATGCATGAAACGATTCGTAATAATCTAGATCGTGCCCCTATGTATTCTGGTGAAATCTCATCGGTTGGACCGCGCTACTGCCCTTCTATTGAAGATAAAGTTGTGCGTTTTGCAGAAAAAGAGAATCATCAAATTTTCTTAGAGCCAGAAGGTTACGACTCTATAGAAGTATATCCAAATGGTATTTCGACATCTCTACCGATTGATGTACAAGCGAAAATGTTACGCTGCATCCCTGGTTTAGAAAACGCAGAAATTGTACGTGCAGGTTATGCGATTGAATATGATTATGTAGAACCTACAGAGCTCCATCATACATTGGAAACAAAGAAAATTCCGGGGCTTTATTTTGCAGGGCAAATTAATGGTACAACAGGTTATGAAGAAGCTGCTGCACAGGGGTTAATGGCAGGTTTAAATGCCGCTGCTAAAATCCAAGGTAAGGGTAAATTTGTTTTAGATAGAGCAGATGCTTACATCGGTGTGCTTATTGATGACCTTGTTACAAAAGGTACGCAAGAGCCTTATCGTATGTTTACGAGCCGCGCTGAGTATCGTTTGATTTTGCGTGCCGATAATGCAGACCTGCGTTTAACACAAAAAGGTATAGACCTTGGTTGTGTGGAGCAGAAGCGCCAAGATCACTTTAAAGGGCGTTTAGAAGCGATTGCACAAACAGGTAAATACATGCGTGAAACAAAGATAAAAGTAGGCACAGAAGCAGCGGAAAAGATCGTTGAGCTTTCTGGTGGTTATAAAGAAAGCCAAAGCCTATTGGATATCTTAAAACGTCCGCAGATTAGCTTAAAAGACTTAGAGGCGATTCATCCAGCACTTAAAGATTTCCGTGAAGATGCTAAAGAGCAAATGGAAATCGAAGCGAAGTACGAAGGTTATTTACGTCGTCAAGAATCTGACATTGAAGCCTTCCGTCAGGAGCAACAGTTAGAGATTCCTGTAAACATAGATTACGATTTGGTGGGCGGTTTGTCTTCAGAAGTGAAACAGAAGCTAAAATTACACACGCCTGCAACTTTAGCAACAGCATCTCGCATTAGTGGTGTCACGCCTTCAGCGTTAACGGCACTTTTGGTTTATATTAAGAAGAATTATGCAGAAACAGCAGCTTTAAAATAGCTAAAAATCCAGCAATTCTGCCCCTTCTAGCGAGGGGCATTTTTGTTTTTAATTTAAGAATTAAAATTTAAAAAATTTAGGAAAAGCCATGAATAAAACAGAGCAATTAAACAACAAATTTAAATTGGCAAATATAAATGTAACAGAAGAACAAATGGAAAAGCTTTTGGGTTATGAAAGCCTTCTTAAAAAGTGGAATGCGCATTATAACTTGGTAAGTCCCTCTACTCTTCCTGATATTTTATTAAGACATGTATTCGACTCTTGCCAATTAGTTAAATTTATACCAAATGAAACTAAGTCTATTTTAGATTTTGGTTCAGGTGGCGGAACTCCATCTGTTATGTTGGCAACTCTTTTAGAAATTCCAGTTTATGCTTGCGAGAGAATTGGTAAGAAAGTTCAGTTCTTAAAAGAATGCAGAAGACAATTAGATCTTAAATCAAATTTTGAAGTAATTAGAGATGATGTTAATAATCTAGATTTGAAAGTTGATCTTATTACTGCTCGTGCAGTTTCAGAATTAATTAATTTATTGAATTGGACTTCCCCACTCCATCATAAAGATATAAAGTTCTTATTTCCTAAAGGTGAAAGATGGAAAGAAGAAGTAGATGTTGCACGTGAAACATGGAATTTTGATTTGGAGACTTTCGAATCTTTAACCTCACCCGAAAGCAGAATACTTTTAATTAAAAATATTTCAAAAAAGGTTGTTTAGAAATAGACAACCTTTTCTTTTTTTGTTATTATCTATACATAAGTTCTATTTGAAACAATTTCTCTCGAGTCTATGTTGTTTCACGTGGAACAATCAACAAGAAAGGTATAAAAATGGCTCGTATTATTTCAGTTTCAAACCAAAAGGGTGGCGTTGGCAAGACGACTACTTCAATCAACCTCGCCACAGCTCTTGTAGCTTGCGGTAGCAAAGTCCTTGTTATTGATTTTGACCCGCAGGGTAATGCAAGCACAGGTCTTGGGGTTGTAAAAACTAGCGATTACAACTCATACGCGTTAGTAACAGAGCGTTGCACAATTAAAGAAGCTGTGCACCAAACTGCTATCCCTAATTTAGATGTTATTCCTTCAACAATGCACTTAAGTGGTGCAGAGGTTGAATTGGTATCTGTTTTCTCACGTGAATTCCGTCTTAAAAATGCGCTTGCTGAGTGCGAGACAGAATATGATTATATTTTCATCGACTGCCCGCCATCATTAGGCTTGCTTACAATTAACGCCTTAACGGCTTCAGATGATATTATTGTGCCGCTACAGTGCGAGTTCTTTGCTATGGAAGGTCTTTCTCAATTATTCCAAACAATCGAACTTGTTAAGGCTAAGCTTAACCCAAGTTTGAATCTGATGGGTGTGCTTCTTACGATGTATGACAATCGTAATAAACTTTCATCTCTTGTGGCAGAAGATGTTAAGGCATACTTAAAGGACAAGGTATTTGATACGCTTATCCCACGTAATGTACGTGTTTCTGAAAGCCCAAGCTTTGGTAAGCCTGTTTTATTATATGATCAAAAATGCACAGGTTCTCAAGCTTATATGAAGCTTGCTTCAGAATTCCTTTCTAAATTTAAAGCAGGAGCAACAGTCTAATGGCGGGTTTAGGTTTAGGTAAAGGTTTAGGTGCTCTATTAGATGACACAGCTGTAAAACATATAGAACAAGGCGTATCAGAAGGTACATTGCCAGTTGCCCAGTTGGTGCCATCAGATGCGCAACCACGTCACTATTTTGATCAAGAAGCGTTAGACTCTCTTGCGGCTTCTATTAAAGAGCAAGGTGTTATTCAGCCCCTACTCGTTCGCCCTAAGCCAGGCACGGAAGGTGTTTATGAAATTATTGCTGGTGAACGTCGTTGGCGTGCTTCTAAGCTTGTTGGCTTAAAAGAAGTTCCGGTTATCATTCGTGAGCTTTCAGATAATAAGGCTTTAGAAGTTGCTCTTGTTGAAAACATTCAACGTTCCGACTTAAATCCTGTTGATGAGGCGCAAGGCTATTTAAGGCTTGTAAACGAATATAACTATACGCATGAAGAGATGGGGCGTGTAACGGGTAAAAGTCGTTCTCATATCTCTAATATGATTCGTATTCTTTCGTTGCCAGATCGTTGTCGTGATCTTGTTGCTGCTGGCGAACTTTCGATGGGGCATGGCCGAGCATTACTGCCGTTATCTGATAATCCAGAGCTTCAGTTGCGTGTGGCGTCTAAAATTATGAAAAAAGATATGTCGGTACGTGAAGCGGAAGATGCTGTGCGCTCAACATTGCGTGAATCTGGTTCTGAACCAAAGGCGAAAACAAACAAGTCTAAAGACGCTGCGACAAGAGAGCTTGAATCTCGTATTGAAAAAGATTTAGGCGTGCAGTGTAATATTCGCCAAAAAGGCGGACGCGGTTCTATTCGATTTAACTTTGAGAATGAGCAACAGCTTGCCGATGTGTTAACACGTTTAGGATTTTAAAGAATTTGCAGCCTTTTTACCTTTCTTGCGGGCTGCGAACCCCAAAGGCAGATGCTTAAGTGTCTGCCTTTTTTCTTGCGCCGAATATAGCGGTGCCTAATCGTATGTGTGTTGCGCCCTCTTCTATAGCGATCTGGTAGTCTGATGACATGCCCATGGAGCAATGTTTAAGGTTATATGTTTCACATAATTTTTTAAGTTGTTTAAAGTAAGGCCTTGGGTTTTTGTTTTTGGGTGGAATCATCATAAGCCCTGTTAAATGTAGGTTCGGGCAGTTTGATTTTATATGGGATATAAGAACAGGTAAATCAGATATACTAATGCCATGTTTTTGTGGTTCATTCGCAATGTTTATTTCTATCATAATATTCTGTATCTTATTGATATTAAATGCTTCTTTGTTGATTTTGTTTGCAAGTTTAATACTGTCCACAGAATCTATAGAATCACAGAAATGAACTGCGGTTTTAGCTTTGTTGGATTGTAAATGCCCTATAAAATGTAATTGAGCCCCTTTATAAGCACCCTCTTTCGCCTTTGCTTCTGCTTCTTGAATATAATTTTCACCTATGTGTGTGAGTCCTTTAGATATTGCCTGTTGTATCTGCTGGCTGCTTTTCGTTTTAGCGGCGCCAATACAGATGATATGTGAAGGTATATTGAGTTCTTTTATCATAAAAATAACCTGTGTTTCTTTTGCAACCTGTCTGCTTTTAAAGGGGTTAAAAAGCTTGCCTTTTGTTTTAAGGCACTATTAGTATGGAACAAATAACATAAAAATGGGAGTAGCTTTTATGAAAAAGCTCATAAGTGCTTCATTAGTGCTTTGTTCTGCGACGGTTTCTTATGCAGCAGAAGTGGATGTTTATGGTCAGGTGAATAAAACATTTGTTACCTTTAATGATTCTGTCACGAATGAATCTGTTATTGTGGATAACGACTTTTCATCAACGCGTATTGGTGTGCGTGGCACAGAAATTCTCCCAAATGGTTTTAAAGCTGGCGTTGCTTTAGAATTTCAGATTGTTTCGAATGATTCGGAAACTTCTATGGTGACAGACCAAGTTCCTAATGGTTCTTCTACACCAGAAAGCACAAGCACAGAAATAAGTGATCGCATTGCGCGTATTACCATTGGTGCCGATACTTTAGGTACTTTTGCGCTTGGTAAATTTGCATCGGCAACAGATGGTGTTACGGAAATTGACCTTGGTGGCGTTAAAGATGTGATGGGCTCTGCTGTTGATCGCATGGGCGGTTCTTTAAGGTTTTATGACTCACAGGCTCAGGGTTACGATGCGATTACAGTAGGCGCGCTTATTGATAATATGGAAGGTCAGGATGACTTTAGTAACAATGGACGTGGTAATTCAGATCAGGTAAATGCTGTTGGTTATCGCTCCCCTATTGTTTCTGGATTCCAGCTGCGTGGTACGTTTATGCAAGGCGGAGACTATGATGCGTCTTTAAGGTACAACGCTAAAATTGGCACGCTTAAACTTGCTGCTGGCATAGGTTATTATAAATATAATGATTTACCAAATGATGGCGCGCCAACAGCAGGCACAAATGTGCCAGAACAGCGTGTTTCGGGTAGTGTTTCTGTGAAACATGATTCAGGGCTTTCAGCAACAGCTGCTTTTGGTACTATTTATCTTGAAAACCCAGATTCTGGCGTAAAAGACCCTGAGTTTTATTACACAAAATTTGGCTATGAGTGGGATAAATACGCTATTGCTGTTGATTTTGGCTCTTTTACAGATATAGACCCAGATCTTAATAATGGCTCTGCGGAAACCTTTAGTGTTGGTGGTCAGGCAGATTGGGGTCGTGGCATTAGTACCGCTGCTTTTTATCGTAATATCCAGCCAAGCACAGATGATTTAGCTAAAACGCATGAGGATATTTCCCTTCTGGGTGTTAACTTACGTGTTAAATTCTAATTATTTTATAAAATAGATAAGTCTGTTAAAACGCCCAGAGCTGCTTGATCTTCTGGGCTTTTTTCTATAAACTAAGTGCTGCATTAATAATTAAAAGAGCTGTAGAAAATGAGAGCTAAAGTTTCATTAATATGTTTGTTAAGTCTTTCTGCCTGTTCAGGCATTGTTCTACAGCCTGCAGAAATTAATCCGGGTTCTGAAGCTCTTGCAGGTGATGATGGTTTTTTTAGAGGGATGACCTTTTCTTGGGATAAGAAAAAGCAAGCGGAAAGTGCTAAGGTATCAGAACCGCAAAAAGAGACTAAAAATCCTCAAGAGCCTTCTACTCAAAACAGCCAAAAAACTGTACAAACACCCCAAAGTTCGGCATTATGGCGCGCAAGCTTAGAGGCTTTACGCATTATGCCTTTACTGCAAGTCAGTGAGCAAGAAGGTAGTATTGTAACGGAATGGCTACCGAATCCGCAAAATAAGTCTGAAGAAATAAAGATACAGCTTTTTATTAAAGCGGATCAAAAAGATTTAGATGTGATGCTGTTTAAGCGTAAAGATGGCGCACAAATATTGGCAACAGATACCTCTGCGGCCTTAAAACAAAAGATTTTAGAAAATGCAGGCCTTGCACCTGTAAAGCAACCCTTAAAGGAAGAAGAAAAGTAAAATGACAGACGCACGTTATAATCCGTTTGAAATTGAACCTAAATGGCAAAAAATATGGGCTGAAAAAGAAAGTTTTAAAACATCTAATTCAGAAGATAAAGACCCCTATTATGTGCTTGAAATGTTCCCATACCCATCTGGTAAAATCCACATGGGGCATGTGCGTAATTATACTTTAGGTGACGTGCTGGCACGCTTTAAGCGTGCGCAAGGTTATTCTGTTTTACATCCTATGGGCTGGGATGCCTTTGGTATGCCTGCAGAAAATGCAGCCATTAAAGGTGGTGCACATCCACGTGACTGGACACTTAAAAATATTGAAGAAATGAAGGCAGATTTTAACCGCTTTGGTCTTTCTCTTGATTGGTCTCGTGAAGTTAAAACCTGCGAGCCAGATTATTATGGCCATCAACAAGCCTTTTTTATCGATATGATGAAAGAAGGTCTTATTTACCAAAAAGAAGCAGAAGTAAACTGGGACCCTGTTGATATGACGGTTCTTGCTAATGAGCAGGTGATAGATGGCAAAGGCTGGCGTTCTGGCGCAAAAGTAGAGCGCAAGTTGATGACACAGTATTTTGTGAATATTACAAAATATGCCGATGAGTTACTTGAAGATATTGATAAGCTAGAAAACTGGCCAGAGCCTGTTAAGCATATGCAGCGTAACTGGATTGGTAAATCTCAAGGTCTTAAATTTAAATTTGATCTAGAAGGTCGAGATGACCAGCTAGAAGTGTTTACAACACGTCCTGATACTATTATGGGTGTCACATTCTGTTCTGTAGCGGCAGAACACCCTCTTGCACAAGAAATTGCAAAACAGCGTGAAGATGTGCAAGCTTTTGTTGATGATTGTAAGGCCTTAGGAACAGCCCTTGCTGATATCGAAAAGGCGGAGAAAAAGGGTATCGATTTAGGCATTAAAGCCATTCACCCTATTACAGGCGAATCTGTGCCTGTTTATGCGGCAAACTTTGTGCTTATGAGTTACGGCACAGGCGGCGTTATGGCTGTACCTGCCCATGATGAGCGTGACTATGCTTTTGCTACTAAATATAATATTCCGATTAAGCAGGTGATTAAAGGCGATCATATGCCAGAAGATGATGCCTATGTAGATGACGGCATTTTATGTAATTCTGGTGAGTTTGATGGCTTAGATAACCAAACAGCTAAAACAAAAGTTATCGAAAAAATAACTGAACTTGGCTGTGGTGCAGCACAAACAAACTACAAATTACGTGACTGGGGTATCTCTCGTCAGCGTTATTGGGGTACGCCTATTCCTGTGGTGCACTGTGCTGATTGTGGCGCTGTGCCAGAAAAGAAAGAGAATTTACCTATTGAGTTGCCAATGGATGTGACGATTGATGGTTCAGGTAATCCGCTGAATACGCATCCAACTTGGAAGCATACAACTTGCCCTAATTGTGGTAAAGAAGCTGTGCGTGAAACAGATACGATGGATACGTTTATGGATTCATCTTGGTATTATGCGCGTTTTTGTGCCCCACAAGCAGAACAAATGGTAGATACCGATGCTGTTAATCGCTGGATGCCGGTAGAGCAATATATCGGCGGTATCGAGCATGCTATTTTGCATCTTCTCTATGCGCGTTTTGTCAATAAAGCTATGCGTGATGTCGGCATGCATAAAATTGATGAGCCATTTAAACGCTTACTTTGCCAAGGCATGGTTGTTGCCAATGCTTATGAAGATAGCCAAGGGAACTATATTTACCCGAACATGGTGCGTT
>JAAZVW010000067.1 GCA_018623135.1 Pseudomonadota bacterium | reverse complement strand
ATGTACGCACCAATGAAAGGTGCCGCCATTGGCCATGCCAAACAGCATTTAGGTCAACAATGCCATTTAGGGCTTACAGAACCTGGCATTATCGCATCTGAATCCCCTAACCCTATTGTAAATAATTTGGTTATTTTACCAAATATTCAAAAGAGGCTAGAAGCATTCTTGCGTGTTGGTCATGTTATTATGGTATTTCCTGGCGGCGTTGGTACAGCAGAAGAAATCTGCCACCTACTAGGTGTTATGCTCCACCCAGATAATAAAAACCAAAAGCTACCTATCATTTTTACAGCATCAGAAGAGCATAAAGAGTATTTTGAGAATATTGATAGATTCATTAAATCTACCCTTGGTGAAGAAGCTGCAAATTTATACGAAATCATTATCGGTGACCCTGTTGAGGTTGCCAAAAAAACATCTGCCTACATGGAAGAAGTACGTAAAGACCGTCAAAAGAACAACGAAGCTTATCACTTTAACTGGTCATTAACGATTGACTATGAATTCCAACGAGATTTTGAACCAACACATGAAAACATGGCCAACCTTGTAATTGATAAAAACCTCCCTCCTATTGAGCTTGCTTGTAATTTAAGACGCCTATTCTCTGGCTTTGTTGCAGGTAACATTCGCTCCGACTTTATTGAGCAAGTACGCAAAAAAGGTCCTTACCAAATTACTGGCGACCCTGAAATTATTGCAAAACTTGATCAAATGCTCGAAAGTTTTGTCGCACAAGGCAGAATGAAGCTACCCGGCACAAAATATGAGCCATGTTACGAAATTGTTAAATAAAACAAAACGAACAAAAGCCCCTTTAAATTAAGGGGCTTTTTATTACCAATATCTTTAAAACTAAGCTGTTAGTTTTCTTGCAAAATAAAGAGTAAACTGTTAGCATAATAGCCAATTTAAACAAACAAAAACACAAAGGGTCTTATTTATGTCTCATAAAGTGATTGCCTTTCATTACGAACTACGTGATGGCGAAGGCAACGTTCTAGATAAATCAGCTGGCGAACCTTTAACATTTCTTTCTGGTGTAGGCCACCTTATTCCAGGTCTTGAATCTAAGCTTGTAGAAATGGCTGTTGGCGATAAAGCAACAGTAACTGTAGTAGCAGCAGATGCTTACGGTGAGCACAACCCAGAATTCACAGCTAAAGTACCACGTGAAAACTTCCCAGCAGAAGTTGAAGCAGGTCAGCAATTCCAAGCACAAGCTGATGATGGCCAAGTTGCAATTGTAACAGTAACTGAAGTTTCTGATGCTGAAGTAACAATTGACCAAAATCACCCACTAGCAGGCATGGACCTAACTTTTGACGTTGAAATCGCGACTTCTCGTGAAGCAACACAAGAAGAAGTAGACCACGGTCACGTTCATGGCGAAGGCGGCGTTGAGCACTAAGCTATTAAGCGCAGGCATTATTGCCTGCGCTTGTTTTTTTATAACAAGCTGCCAGTTAGGCGGCCTTAAATCCTTATTACCTAGTGTCTATCAAACAGAAGTTGTTCATACAGAATATTTTAAGCAAGACATTGCTTTTTATAAAGCCCAAGTAAACCCCGATAATCTTATTATATTTGTAGACGAGTCTTCTGCTGATTACAGCACAAGCCCTCTTCTTGATCTTTTTGAAGCAACCGACACAACCCATAAACTCTACTTTAAAAGCCCTTGCCCTAATACAGAAGATAGCAACTGCGGCTTTGAACAACATTCCGAACAAGCAGAAGCCATTATGGAAATTATTATGGCTTATAGTTACCCTGCAAGTTACGACCTTTATATTATAAGTTCAAAACCCCTTAAATTAAAAAGCTTCCGCATTAAAGATGAAATCATTATAAAAGATATTAATATTGATCTGTGGGTTAAAAAACAGCACAAGCAACAGCACCCATGGCAAAAATAACAGATTCAACCCTAAGCCACCTCATGGCACGCTCTCAACAGGGCGACAAACAAGCCTATACGCAGCTCTTAACAAGCCTGCAAAGCATTTTACAGGAGTACCTCTATAAACGTATTTTTGACCCCTCTTCTGTTGATGATGTTTTACAAAACATACTTATTGCTGTCGATAAAGCCAAAGCAACATATACACCAAGCAAGCCGTTTTACCCTTGGCTTTATGCCATTGCTCAATACAAAGTTATTGATTATATAAGACAACAAGAACGTAAAATTGCCAAAGAAACTGAATTTGAACCCATTTCTGAAACTTTTTGCGCCCCAGAAACGAATAAAGAAACAGAAGAAGCGTTTGAGCTTATTCATTTAGCACTCGAAAAACTACCCGAGAAAAAACGCAACATTGTAACTTTGTTAAAAATAGAAGGCTACAGCATTGAGGAAGTTGCCGAAAAAACAGGCATTTCAATTGCTAATGTTAAAGTAACCGCACACAGAGCCTATAAAGACATGAGACTTACTATAGAAAAACTAGATAAAAAGTACGATTAAATGAATAACAAAGACCTCATTAAAAACCTAACAGATAACCTTGAGCCAACTCAAAAATTACCCTCTGCTCTGTTTCTGAGTTTAAAATGGCTCAGCATAACCGTTTTATGCTTATTTGTTTTTGCGGTTATTGCAGGTTTGCGTAAAGATATAGATATGATGGCCTATAACCATTATTTTATTTTTGAAACACTTTTAGGGCTTATCGCATCCCTTATTGCAGGCTACCTAAGCTTTTGCTTTATGAGACCCGATTTTAAACTAACGAACATCTCATATGTACTCGCCTGTGCTTCTATTGGTATTTGGCTTTATCTTATCAGTTATTATTTAATAGAAATTGATTTTAACCTTAGCCTTATCGCAAAAGAATTTATAAATATAGAGCAATTATGCTCCATAGAAGTTTTTGCATTTAGCATTATCCCAATTACCTATCTGTTTAGTATTTTACAAAAAGGCGCCGTTATTCAAAAAATGAAAGCAGGCTTTTTGGGTGTGCTTTCTGTTGCCTCTTTAAGTTCTATTACCAGCAGGTACACATGCTCTTCCGATATGCCTAGCCATATACTTGCACAACATTTTCTAGAAGTTTTTATTATCGGCTTTATCGGCATTCTTTTAGCTAAAAAAATTCTTAAATGGTAAGGGTTGTTTTTCAACTAAATAACCCTTATAACAATGCTACTTAAACAGATCCCGTTTTTCCAATTTATCATTTCTGATAAATAACGAGGATCTCGGAGCAATACTATGAATCACTCAACCTTTGTAAACTTGCTGCAGGACTTCAACTTAGAAGGACTTCGTTCCTTGTTCATTACACAAAATAAGGCAGCACACCCCAATGCAACCAGCTACGCCTCCGAATGTGGGCATTACAGCCTTAAATTTGACCCCAAAAACCAGCGTGCCTATGTGCACACCAAAGTGGCGGATTATCAGTTCTATAATAACCGCCCCGATAAACTAGAGCCAGAATACAAGCTGGATTCAGTGCACGTCTCTGGTCACGGGAGTTATTTCCAACACCACTGCCCATCTCCACTGAAATGGGAACGCCTGGCCTTTGAAGAGGAAGATGGCACGACCATCCATCAAAAGCTCGAGCAATACCGCTCAAGCAAGATTATTCCTATTCTCTGGGTACTTCCCTACTTTCTTATGGATAAATATCTCACAGACGTTATCCATAGCGAAAATACCCCCTTCGGGAACATCTTTTAT